>DATHZY010000286.1:0-10139 GCA_035458325.1 Saprospiraceae bacterium
AAAAGGTGAGGGTACCTTAGCTCAGATGGTAGAGCAACGGACTGAAAATCCGTGTGTCCCTGGTTCGATTCCTGGAGGTACCACAAAGTGAAAGACCCGACGAAATTCGGGTCTTTTTTGTTTTACCCTCCGAGGGGATTCGTTACGCACGAGATGCGGGAATTCGTGTTCTTTTTTCCCGCAAAAAAGAACCAAAAAGCTCGTACCCCAAAAAACTCACTAATTCAGTTGCGCATTAGCCTGGCTTTCTGGTATGCTCACGCTAGTATGTATTTCAACATCCTATTTCTTGTCTTTGATTATTACCAAATAGTGTCTTGATTTTAAATGAAATAGGCTTCAGTTATGCTCAAACAGTTTTGGGGCACAGGATTGTACCTATTCGAAATGATTTTTTAAATAAATTTTGCGGGTTGCTGCGGGCGAGGCTGAGTCCTGCACGCCCCGGGGTTCGCATGCGTGGCCTTGCGGGAAGGGCGAAACAGGGGTGAGGGGGCAGCGTGGGTAAATGGAATTCGTTGCGCACGAGACGCGGGAATTCGTTTACTTTTTGCATTGCTCAAAAAGTAACAATGGTTCGACCTGCTCTCACTCATCCAGGTGCTACAGCTCACCAACCAACGCTAGTCGCGCTAAAAACTCACTTTACGCCCGATCTTTTATTTGGCCTCCTTATCTGCTTGCAGCTTGTTGGTTTTCCACGTTATTGTTTCTTGCCTTTGATTTGATCGATTTGAGTCTTGTCAGTGCATGAAACAATGCGGTCGGGCTGTTCGGACAATCGACCGCGACATGATGGTACCTATTCGAAATGATTTCGTTTCGCGCGGCTCGGACAGTTTTTAGCGACAGGCTATTACCTATTCGAAGTGACTTATTTTCATGCGATCCGATATAACATTGGAAAGTCCCCTTTAGTGGATTTAGGGGTAAAACGCGTACTGGTAATGATCATGTATGCTGTTTTCAACAGCAGGTATGATTGTTTCTACTTCAATCTGTCGTAAAGCAATGCAGACAGCTGCTGCAAATCCTCCTGTGGAAACTCAGGCCTTGGATTGGAGAAGGACAGGTCAGAGATGGCCTGCATGGGAACGAGGTGGATGTGGGCATGAGGGACTTCGAGTCCGGCGACCATGACACCGACCCTGAGGCAAGGGACTTCCTGTCCAAGGACGCGGGCTACGCGCTTGGCAAAAACATGGAGATGGGCCAGGTAGTCATCTTCCATATCAAATATGTAATTGATTTCTACCTTGGGGATGACCAGGGTATGCCCAAAGACGATAGGACGTATATCGAGGAATGCCAGGCAGCGATCGTCTTCAGCAACCTTGTAGCAAGGGATTTCTCCGGCGATGATCCTTGAAAAAATAGTGGGCATGGATGCGGCTTAGAAAAAGATATCCAGGATCTCAAAATGCAATTCACCTCCGGGTGTCTTCACCGTGGCGATATCACCAATCTTCTTGCCGAGCAAGCCACTTCCGATCGGGCTGCTGACCGAAATCTTGCCGAGTTTAAGGTTAGCTTCGGTTTCAGACACGAGATGGTAAACCATCTCTGCCTTGTTCTTTGTATTGCGGATTTTCACCTTGGCGAGGACGGTGACTTTGGAGATATCCAGCTGGGATTCACTGATGACGCGGGCTGAGGACAAGACTTTCTCCATTTCGGAAATCTTGAGTTCCAGCATACCCTGCGCTTCCTTGGCAGCATCATATTCGGCATTCTCTGACAGGTCACCCTTGTCACGGGCTTCGGCAATAGCCCTGGAGGCTTCCTGGCGGCCGGTACTACGGAGTTCTTCGAGGTCTTCCTTCAGTTTGGTATACCCCTCCAGAGTCATGTATTGAATGTCACTCATGGTCCTGATAAAATTTAAAAACAACAGATGTATTCATCATTTCAACTACCTGGCCCGGGCATGGTCGGTGACCATAAAACCCCGAAAATGGGGTTTCTACCGGAGGTCGTTGTCGCTTACTTAGACGAAAAAACGTTCTCGTCGGGTACTCCAAACGAGAACGTTTAATATTCTAAAGGGCAAAGATATGGAATTATCCTGCCTGAATCAATAGGTTTAGGGCGTTTCTAATACCCAGCACATAATTACGCTATTAGCTTTTATTCTTTTGTCAATCAATGGCTCCTCTGATCCTAACCGGATTAGCGACGCCCTTTACATTTTGTAGCGGAGGCTGAAATTATGGGTGCCGCTAAATGGATTGGTAGCCAGGTACGCATAATCGATAGCAAACCTGCCGGCAGAATCCTTCTTGGTAGGCACCTCAATCGTGACACCACCACACAGGCCTGAATAGACATTGTGCTGCGGATCACTTGTCGGAACACCTAGATCCGCGCGATATCCTCCTCTGAGCATAAACATCTCCCTGAAGGCAAATTCAACACCTACACCCATCTGGTCCACAGAGAAGCTGTTGGCAGTAAAGTTACCGACGGCTGTAATGCGGCTTTTAGTGCCAGCATAGAAGTCGTACGAAAGGCCGATGTTGAGCATGGAAGGCAATTCAAATCCTGCCGCCCGTTGGTTGACGGTGATCGGGTATTGAGTGCCTCCCTGGGGGTTAGAGGTTGGAAAAGAAAGTCCTTCTCCACTGAACTTCATCGGGGAGCCCATATTCCGGAGGGAGACACCAAATTTGAAGTTATCCTTTTCACCGGATACATACTGAACACCTGCATCGATCGCGAGACCGAATGCGTTGACATCAGCGATGCTTTCAGAAATACCCCTGAGTAAAATACCTACAGAGACCTTCTTATCAAATGTGTAGCTATACCCGAGACCGATGTTGAAAAAACTTGGGCTGAAGGTAGCTCCTGTTCCTTCCGGTGCTCCGGTGGTTGTCACCTTGATATCTCCAAAGTCCATGGCGGTGAGGGAAATTCCAAAAGCGCCGCTTTCACCCATTTTCTGGGCGAAGCCCAGGCTGTTTAGAGTGATACCTGTGCCTTCAAAAAGCCGGGTATGACTGATGACAAACTCATTCTTACTGATCTTTGAAAGTCCTGCTATATTGATCTGCATGGCTTCCACTCCATAGGCCATCGAAGTGGTCATGGCATGGAGACCGGCATTTCTGGCCCAGGGATTCAACAACAATTCATATCCCCCGGCTTCCCCCTGACGATCAGGGTTTCCGGCATTGGACAAAGCCGGGCTCAATAAACATGCGGCTATCAATATTCTTACTAAACGTCTTTTCATACTTTCCTTTCTTTCAACATAGCTGGTTATGAAAAAGTAATTTCTGTCTTTTGTCTTGATGTGTTATAAACCACTCGGGTCAAACTGGCGGCTCACACCAAACCACTTGATCACCCGTTCACCTAATCCAGGTGCATTCACATGGATCAGGTATACCCCACTGGCTATAGGAATACCTGCAAAATTCTTTAGGTTCCATTCCAGGTCAGGTACAATCTGGTTGACGGCTACCGGCGGGGAAGTCCTTGGTGGTGAATTTGGCTTGCCTACTTCATTCCGTGTATATGAGCGAATGAACCTTCCATCCAATGAATAGATCGTGACCACACACTGCGCAGGCAGATTGGTGATCTTGACGGTATTGTCAAAAGACGAAGCTTCGTATTCGCTGTATGCCAGGTACGGATTTGGTACGACACTAATTGAATCCAGTGCCTCAGGTATCTGGCCATCGGTCAGTTCTTGTGCAGATACTCCCTTCAGCTCAATCCGATAAGCAGGATAACTATTGAATTGGCCATTGCCTGCAGCAAGTTGGTAAGGATTGTCAACCCGTAGCTTGATGATCGCATCATTCGGAATCAAACCATCATTGAGTGGTAACAAGGATATAGTCGGATCGCTAATCAACGTCGGAATCGCTGTCCAGGTGATTTTTCCTAATGCTCTTGCCTTGAGCGGAGCGGAAGTCCTGTCGATAAACTTCCTGATCTCTGCGCATCCGTCATATTTTTCCCTGGTCACATAGATATAATGTTGGCCGCCTACATACAATTCCAGTGGGCCGGGAATACCGGTAGTAGGAAGTACGATTTCTGCGCCGGGATTCCACACCATATCATGTGCTTCCGTGCCAAGCCCGAGGGCATCCGCCACAAAATCACGATACACGGTATTCTCTCCAAAGAAAATATTAAGTCTTTCGCCGGTTTCAACATCAACTGCATAACCCGGGAACCAACCCATACCTGTCAGCGGATTGCCGGACTCATCTACGGCACCATCCGGATCAGGGAATCCGTCACCATCATTGTCTCTCTTGCCTACAGATAGTTTTGACCTGGAGGTAAAGCTCTTCTTATTGCCTTCAGACTCAAGACCAACACCCGGAGGCGTAGATGAAGTATAATATTGATTTGCGGTCTCGATGACTACACACCTGCTCCATTTTGATGTATCGGAAGTCAGGATGATATCTACATTATTCAAGGCCTGCAGGCTGCTACCAAATTGTGGATTCTGCACTATACCACCTGATGGGTCTAACCAACCTGGCGTAATAGACCATCCTGCAGGATTCTCTGCGGGCTCGTCCGGTGCAAAATCAACAAGGTAATATGGAACCCATGGGGCAAAAGTTGAAAAAGCCCTGTCCGGATCCAGAAGGAAGTTGGGGTACTCAGGCAATTCGGTTTGTACAAAATTAAAGATCGGTTGTCCTGCCAGATCATCCCCTATGAAGAAAAGCCATTCGGGTTTAGTCGGGTCCTTATAGTCTACAGAATAACCAATCGTACCGTTGGTTTCATCTTTCCTGTCCCCTGCATCATCGGACTGACCGATAAAGATTGAAATTCCCAGGTCCGCTATCAATTGTTCGTTGAGGTTGGCCAGTGGTTTTTCAGATACATACACCTCATTAGGAGTGTTGACATTGTAAAACTTCCAGCCAGTACTTGCTGACAATGTATCAGAAGGGGAAGGGTCTACCATCTCCAGGATATATTCTCCATCCTGCACTACCAAAGGGTTAAATACCTGGACTCTGATCGGGCTGCCACCAGCAGTGTAGGTGACTTCACCATTATTGTTTCCGCTGAGGATTTCATTGTATTCGGCAGTGTCCATTTCCAGGAAGTTTTCACCGGCACCAACACCTTCAAGGCGGGTGACGATTGGACCTTCTCCGTACATACCATTGATCATCTTAAAAGTCTGCGGATGAGGCAGTGGGTCGTAGGTCCTGATATTAGCCCTGCCTTCGAGATAGGGTTTGCGTTGACCTATGAGGCTTTGTGGGTCGAATGGAGCATATTCATTGTATGCATAAGCGATAGCGGTGTAGTAGTAATGCTTGTGATTGACCAATCGTCTGTCTTCAGATGCAAATTGATCTTCCTTGATCTGGAAAGTATGGCGAATACCTGCATCGGCACCTATGATTTGTTCCACAGGAACCCATACATCGGTGTTGTTTGGCCCCTTAATCGTGGTCCAGTTGAACAATTTAGAAACTCCATTTCGCTTATCAACCTGGAATACCAACCTTGCCTTGGATACATCTTCGAGTTCACCTGTGGTGATATTACCATTAAGTAATTGATACACGAGGTATCCTTCGAAAACGTAATTACTGTCAATTTCACCTTCTGGTACTTCCAATCCTCGCTCACTGTAGAGTTCAAAAGCGTTGTTAGAGGTCTCCGGGTCATTGCTGAGCACCATGATAAGTTCACGATCGAGTTCGATCCAATCGAGATCTGGAGCATCCGGACCGTTAGGCAGTATAAAACAATTGTTGAACAAGGCTTGTGCAAGATCATCCGCTGCACGAAGTTCACTCAATTCGAGGCAAGGGTAAACCTGGTCAGGTACCCACACCGCTCCGATAATAAGTTCGTTGATAGCTCCCGGATCAAGACGGAAAGGACCGGTTGCCTGCACAGTTCTTGGGTCCATCTGACCAAGGCCAGCGGAACACATTGACCAGTCATTGTTATTACCTGGATCACCAGTAAATGCATATTCGATAATCGGTGATCCCGGGCCAAGGTTATATCCACTGCCACCAAAAGTGTAGCGTGTTCCATCTCTCCAAGATCCGGAGAGATAACGGTAAAATTCTATGTCTGTCTGTGGATCCCACATAGCGCCGGGCCATGAACCCGCGCCCTGGCGAACGTGGTAGGTAAATGAAGACATACCTAACTCCCTCCTGTGATCGAGATCAAAGATGATCAGTGAGTCACCGATGGTTCCTAATGTATCATAGATGTTTGGATAATCCATGGGCATCAACGGCAACTGGTCTATCCTAAAGGTGTCTATAATCCTGATAGGTGCGAGCGGACCGCGGAAATAGTCAATTCCCAGCACAGGTACTTCATCGCAGTAAGTTGTGCTACCTGTTGTACAGTCGCAACCAACATTGCCATCGAGTTCGTCCTGATTGTAGACATACATCAGGCTTCGGCTGGTATCTGATCCAATAAAGTCATCTTCGGAACAACCAAGATCCGGGTCAATCCACATGCCGAAGAAAGTACTATCGATCGGTGTTACCGCTCTATTGATGAGCTTGTAGCGGTAAAAGGTCATGTCATTGATCTGGTCATTGGTCGCATAAGCAAACGCTTGTACCTGTACCTCCATACGAATAGGGCGGCCGTTGGTATTGGTGTGGCTGTTACCTGCGTCGTTGTATACCCAGAATACGATCTCATCCGGGAAATTGCTTTCTGTTGGACAACCTTTTACTTCGATAGCAGGATAATCACCGTCTTTCGGATCATAGATGTTGTCGCCATTTGCATCAAAGAATGCACCGAGACCCTGATTATCATTTGGCAGGTCGAAATCATAATACTCACTCCAATATGGATTACCACGTGCAGGGTATTTCTTGAGATCGTCAGGGATGTTTTCTGGATCAAGTTCGATACCCAGTTGAATAGCTTCTTCAAATGCGCGAATGTGTTCCTTGATATCTACACCTTTCACGATAAAGAAACGGTCCCAGTTTTCGCAGGTATCCGCACCAGTAGTACCGATGTTAGACAATGGGCCCGGCCAGAAGTCATTTGCTGTAGCTGAGCGATACGTCTGTGCAGCTATCTTGAGGTTACCAGCGTCATCGAAGCCACCGAGCCATACAGCTCCGGCAAACAGGGAAGAAACACCGGGTACTCCTAATGAAGGGTCAACCGCAGGGACGATATACTGTCCGTCACTTAAGTCCCACCAGATGTCTCCGCCATTGAGGAGCCTTGCACGCACATTGTTGATGGCAAGGTCATAGGACATAGTAGCCGGTGCACAATCCGAACGATAACTGATAGGCTTATCTGTTGGTGCTGCACCTGGAGGTTTCTTGTGATCTGGCTCTATCCATGCATAGGATTGCAGCGATGAAAACATGATCAAGCATGCCATCGTGAGCCTTATTTGTCTTTTCATGATTCGCTTACTTATTGAATAATAAAAAATGGTGGTCATAAATAGTCTCTGTATTAAAACTGTAGCACAGCGCCGAGGTAAACCCTGCGTGGTAAGGTGAAAAATCCAGGAACCAATTCTCTCCATTGGTATGAGATCAGGTAATTATCAACATCTGCCTCTCTGCCTGAATCAACAAGTGTCTGTATAGAATTCTGGCCATTGGGTGTTACGAGGTAACCATCATCATATGCGGAGCCGGAAGCTGCATAGACGCCTATCACATTCCTTTGGTCAAGGACATTTTCCATACGGAGGTAGACATTCATAAACAATGGTTTTCCATTTTCACCACCTGCAATGCGGAAGGATTTATCGATCCTCATGTCGATGGAGAAATTCCATGGAAGCCTTGCGCCATTAATGGCTCCTCCAACCCCACTGCTACCAAACCGGTCAGCTCTTTGTTCTTTTGTATAAGGTCTTCCTGATGCAGCATTTGCCTGAAGGCTGATGCCTGCTTCAGAAAATACATCCATGCCAAACCAACGTGGACCATTGTACTGTTTACCTGTTCCGTAACGGTAATCAATGTTGGCTGACAAGCGGTGACGCTCATCGAATGTAAGCGGAGAAAGGTAACGGAGGTTACCGCGACCATTAATGTTGAGGTCCACCTGGCTTGTTGCACTTGAACCGGTACCGTCTGCGAACTGCAGGGTATAGGCCGCTGTCATTTCCAGGTTTTGTGTACGTCGGAGATCATAGCTAAATGAAAAACCCTTGACCGTACCAAAATCCTGGTTGCCATAGGAGTCATAACTATTGCCGGGGACACCAGGTACAAACAAGTAAGTCTGAGACTGGATCATATCCCGCATCTCCTTATAATAGGCACTCAAGGTGATGGCACTTGAATTAGATACTTTTTGTTTAAACCCTACCTCAAAATCGATTGTCTTTTCTGGCTTCAGGTTTGGATTGTTTCGTGGAGGTCCATCTGACCAGTAGTAATAATCGAGCGGTGTGGCAATTGTATTGGATGGCGGACGCTGCACGAGGATGTCATAGTGAACAAAGAAGTTAGCATCTTCAGAAATAGGGAATGAAAAAGCAAGACGCGGCATCCAGCTTACCTGAGGAGTGTAATCCTCAAAGGAACTATTCGGATCAAAATTGCGGCTCCGGATATTCCGGTTAGCGGAATTTCTTTCTACGTAGTATGGATTTGGAATTTCATTACCGAGAATCTCAGTTCCATCATTGACCGGAGTTCCTTCGGCAGTGTACCACTGATCACCATCACGGAAGGCGCGGACTTCGGTAGAGCCTTCTGATACAACATATACTTTCCAGTCATCCTGAACAGCAGGAGCTCTTACTTCATCTGCCTGGGCAAAGAAGTCATCTGCCTGCATGATTTCATATAAGGAGTATGGGTCTTTCAGGACTTTGGTATTCGCATCATACCTGTCGACGCGGAGGCCAAGCCTGAAGATGATATCCTTGAAGGTGAATTTGTCCTGTATATAAGCGGCACTATAGATCGGCTTATTGGCAGCAACCGGCAGTGTACGGCGGCCTTCGCTGTCTTCAGCAGTGAAGAAATCATCAAAACTGACATCATAGGCCAGTTTGTTGCCCAGATAATCGTAACCGTAATAACCTATAGCTCTCCTGTTAGTCAACTCTTCTGCGGCGAACATATCGAGACTGAGATCATCCGGATTGAGGCCATCGATATTGACATATTCATTGAGTGACTGGCCGGTGAGTTCACGTACAGACTTATAGAAAAGAAGATTTGGTTGCTCCACGACCAGTGTCTGGAAAATACATATGGAGTCAAAAGTCTGAAGCTGGCCATCAATGAGCACCGTCAATGAATCGTAGCCGATCATTTTGGTGCTGTCCAAACCAACGATGTGAGCATCATTAGCAGCAAAGCGCATGGTATTCCAGAGATCTCTTGGGTTGATGGCATAGCTTCTTTCCTGTCTTTGTTCATAGAGTAGTCCAAACTGGATGTTGTGTCTTCCTTTATCAGATCCACCGGGGAAGATGTCAAACGAAGCATTCAGATTACCTGTATGAATATCATTCTCTGACTTTTGATAGCGATTATATACAGCACCTGTGTTAGTATGGATTCCGGCATAAGCACTATTGACGATATCTGACCAGTATCCGTTGTACGCATTGTAGTTTCTGAAATCAATGACTTCCTGTCCGATATTGTAATTATTCAGGAGTGGGTTGATGGTCGTGGAAGGGGTATAGCCATTATCAGCGAAGGTTTCTCCGTATCCAAAATGCTCGCCGTAGATGGTCGATCCCGGGAAGAGTGGCTTAGCGAAAGGACTATTGGTGTCCTGTGCGATACCTACGACGGGCTCCCAGAAGACATCAAAGTCACCTACATAACCGTATTCAAACAAATTATCCCTGTAACGGGCATCTCCTTGTTCTGAGAAGCTCTTTTCAAAGCCATATTGAAGTGTGTAGGAAATATTGCGGATTAAAGCGGGTGCTGCATCCGGATCAGTGTTAACACCTCCGATACGATGCCTGAACCTACCGTTGACAAAAAACCCGTTGTTTTCACTGTAGGGATTATACTGCCAGTTGACCAGGCTCCAGCTTCCACCGGGGAAGTTTTGGGTTGGAATGAAGTTACTATTGGCATCATAATAATTGCCTCCAAGGCTGAAATCGATGGCGTCGTTTATTTTAAAATCGAGTTTTCCTG
>DATHZY010000287.1:0-5252 GCA_035458325.1 Saprospiraceae bacterium
GAAGGCGACCTGGGTATCGATGATATAGATTATGACAAGGCCCTCATCAAGAAGCATTTTAAACAACTCAGCTCTATAGCGATCGAACTCGGTGTCAATCCTGACCAGATCCTCCACGAAGTGCTCAAGCTTCCCAATATCCTCAAGTCCGGTGCCACCTCCTCTATGGACGATGCCCTCTGGAATGCGATGCTGGAGGCCGTCAACAAATCAATTGACCAGCTGATCGTCTTCAGGGAACATGAAGGCCGCAGCCTCTACAATGACCTGCACCAGTCTGCTACTGCCATCCATGATATGTGCAACCAGATCGAAGCGCATGACAAGGAGCGGTTTGCCTACGTGCGTAACCGCATGAAGCAAAAACTGGAGGAATACATGAATGGTGACCAGGTCGATCCCAACCGGTTTGAACAGGAAGTCATCTATTATCTCGACCGCCTGGACATCAATGAGGAAAAAGTCAGGCTTCAACAGCACTGCACCTTCTTTATGGAGACCCTCAAGAGTGATATGGAGATGAAATCCAAGCAACTCAATTTTATCTCCCAGGAGCTGGGTCGCGAGATCAATACACTCGGTGCCAAGGCACAATGGAGCCCGCTGCAGCACCTTGTCGTCGGGATGAAAAACGAGTTGGAGAAGATCAAGGAACAACTGGCCAATATCGTATGAGTCATCAAGGCAAGCTCATTGTTTTTACTGCACCCAGCGGTGCCGGGAAGACAACGATTGTTCGGCACATCCTGAATACATTTCCAGAAACCGCCTTTTCTGTTTCGGCGACGACCCGGAAGCGCAGAGACCATGAAGTGCATGGAGTCGATTATTACTATTTGTCGGTGGAGACCTTTAAGCTGTGGATAGAAAATGATGCCTTTGGCGAATGGGAAGAAGTATATCCGGGTCAGTTCTATGGAACCCTCCGGTCTGAAATTTCAAGGTTGCATCATATGGGCAAACACGTGGTCTTTGATGTCGATGTCAAGGGGGCGCTGAGTATCCAGCGCAATTATCCGGTTGATACGCTGACGATTTTTGTGAAAGTGCCTTCAATGGAGGTTTTGGAGCAGCGCCTTCGGGCCAGGGGTACAGAAACGGAAGAAAACCTCCAGAAACGATTGGCGAAAGCACAAGAGGAGTTGACCTACGAATCAAGTTTTGATGTGGTGCTGATCAATGACGTCCTGGAAGATACCTTGCGCCAGGCAGAAGACATTGTCAGGAATTTTTTACTTTAGCTGCATGCAGGCATTGACGACACATGGGATACGCATCGGAGTGGAAAGTGATTTCCGCCCCGGACAGTCATTTCCACATCGGTCACAATATCTGCATGTCTATACGATCCACATCAAAAACTATAATGAATATCCTGTGCAGTTGATCTCGCGCCACTGGGATATCACGGAAGGAGATGGCTCTAAAAAAGTTGTGGATGGCCCCGGTGTTGTGGGCGAACAACCCTTAATCGAGCCGGAAGGAATACATTCCTATAGTAGTTTTTGCGTCCTCGCTTTTCCGATGGGAAGGATGTCAGGGTATTATACAATGATCCGGCTGGACACAGGAGAGGCGTTCAATGTCGATATACCGTCCTTCAACCTGATCATGCCTGATATGTTGAACTGAGTCTTCAGTCTTCAGTCGGCAGTCCTCCGTTTGAGGAATACGCGCATGGTTACAGGTTTAAGAAAGTTTAGAAATATTGAACTCTCTTACTCTCTCACTCTCTCACTCTCTCACTCTCTTACACTCTCACTCTCTCACGCTCTCACGTTCTCACGCTCTCACGAGCTACTCAACTGCTATTGTAAAACGTGAGTAAAGGTTTGGAAATTTTAACATATCACTTTTGCAGGGTATAACTACATGTCAGAAATAAATTTACCTTTAAAGCAAATCCATTTTTGTGAGAAATATGTGTTCCTAGCGGAAGTCCCCACACTAAGACCAAAAAAACCAGATATCAACCCATAAAATATTTAAACATCAGCTAATGAGATTTTATCTCTTTTTCTTCCTGTTTGGCTATTCAGTCATGCAGGCACAACCGACCATTCCTCCCCCTGCCCAGACCGATGAAATTATCATTGACAATGGGGCTGCTGGCAAGGCAGATCCGAATGATCGCATCCGGTATAAGGTGACAATCCAGAACACAGGCACCACCGGAGCTACCGGAACGCAACTCAATATCGTACCTGATCCCAGGACAACATTCGTGCCCGGCACCTTCAGATCTTCTCCATTGGCATTACCGGACAGCTATACCAGCACAGGCAATGTGGGTATCACGATCCCGGCGGCTTTGGGTTTGGAAGTCAATGATTTTGATGACAACATTCCTGGCTTAACCATCACCGCAGGCACCTTTGCTACGACACAAGGCGGATCCATTATGATCAATGCGGATGGAAGTTTTATGTACACCCCACCTGCGGGATTTACAGGAAATGATACCTATATGTACACACTCAATGATGCCAATGGTGTAGGTGGTGGAGTTCCGGCAACTGACTTAGGTCTTGTCACGATCACTGTTTCGAATCTCATCTGGTTTATTAACAATACAGGTGGCGGCAGTGGAGGGAATGGTACACTTGCCAACCCATTCAAAACTTTGGGGGATTTCAATACGAATTCTACTGCGGCTGGTGATGTGATCTATATCGAAGAAACCGGCACAAACTATAGCGGCGGTATTGTCCTGCAAAACAACGAACGACTATTTGGTGAAGGTCATACGGGTGCGGCTAACCTATCGGGTGTTTTGCCTTTCACGATGGCACCCAACAGCAATACCCTGCCAAATATCAACGGCCTGCGACCTGTCATCGTCAATCCTGCTGGCGATGGTATCCAATTGGCCTCCGGAAATACAGTGCGCGGTTTAAACCTCGGGAATTGTTCAGACTTCGCAATCGATGACAATGGCGCAGCAGGTACCTTGACTATAAACGAAGTAAACATCAATACGACAGGCGGCGGTTTCCGTACCGATAATGGTGGTGCGCTTGCTGTTACACTTGGTCCATTGACCACAACGGGTGGCGTCAACGGGATCCATCTCGCCAGTACCAGCGGTTCTTTCAGTGCGGGAACGGTATCCATCACTAATCCGAGCGGCACGGGTATCAATATGCAAAGTGCTACGAACACTTTAACCCTCGGTACTACAAGCGTGAGTAAAAGCGGAGCCGGCACAGGAGTGGACCTGGCAAACAGTAGTGGCAATGTGAGTTTCAACAGTCTCGGTATCACAACTTCTAATGGTTCTGCTCTGGTAGGAACGGAACACACTGGAACAATCACCGTAACTAATAACACAGGAAGTCTGAGCGCAACGGCTGGTGCAGCCATAGACCTGACGCGTACCACAGGTAATACAACCATTGACCTGAAATTTAATACGGTCACCACGGCCAATACGCCTGCTTATGGTATTCGATTGGACAATGTTGGTGGGACGGGTCTGACAATTAACGGAGCAACTAATCTAGGCATGGCCGTCGGTTCAACAAATGGCATTTTAATGGAAAATGTTTCAGCAGGTACATACAACATAAGTACTGCAGGAGTTGTCAATATCACAAGTCGCCGTAGTAATGGCATTGTCATGAATAGTGTGACAAGTAGTACTGTGGCTTTTGGCAATACTACAATTGCGAATGTAAACAGCGTGACGATTCCTGCGATACGTAGTATAAATTGTACAGGAAGCGTATCGTTTGCCCAGGCCAATGTCAATATGAATAACGCCGGCGGCTTTGAGTCCTTTACCAATGCATCCACCCCCGGCGACAACGATGGCGATGGTGATGCCATCTACATTTCTGCGTTTACCGGTACGGCATTTACGATCAATGGAGGATTAATCGAGAATGCCGGTGATGACGGGATCGATATAAGAAGTTCACGGAACCTCAACCTCAGTAATGTGATAATCGAAGATTGTGGTTTAAATCCATCCATCCAATCTACGGTAGATCACAACAGTTCCTGCGTACAGGCCTTTAATTTAACCGGAACTAATGGCATAACCGGATCGACTTTTCGGCGGGGCGGACTACGAAATTTTTACATTACCCAGACATCGGGGAGTACTACCCTGAATATCAGCAGTGCTTGTGTATTTGATGACCTGCGTTCGTCCGGCTCTACCATTGCTACCGATAACTTGCAGATTTATCTGGATGGCACCGCTACAGCCTCCTTCGACATTGATAATTCCAGTTTTCTGCGATCCCGTACACACCAGATCAATGCGGTTACCCTGGGCAATTCCCAGATGACCAAACTGGATATCACTGGTATCACGATGGATAACCAGGGCGGCCCCAGTTCGGGAATCCACATCGACTGCGTTGGCGCTTCGACCGGCAATTTTAATATTATGAACAACATTAAATTGTATTCTCAGGATGAAAATGTGGTCACGGTAGCCGCTGGAGGCACCGCCCAGTTACAAGGGCGGATAAAGGACAACCCCGACATGCGTTTCAGTACAGCTTCTCCCGGAGGATCCGTATTCCATTGTGTGCGGGTACTTTCAGATGGCACCTCCTCTGTAGTAACCGTGCTGATTGAGAACAATTCCCTCGTCTTGAACAACGGTACGGATGGTCTTAATATCAGTGTACAGGGTGCCAGTGCCGCGCTCATCAATGCCACCATCAACAGTAATACGATTAATGCTACCGGTACGGCAGGTATACCGCTGGAAGGTATCAATGCATTTGTAAATCCGACGCTGGGCGGGACGAAAATTCTATGCCTGAATTTTAATAGTAACACGGTGACAGGAATATGGGCACGTGCTGCACGGGTGCGTGCTTTTAGCCCGACAGGGGTCAAAATTGTCAATTTTGTGACCGATGTAGCGACCACATGGACGAATAATGGGAACACCGGGTCGCCTGTCGCTCAATTTGAAACGGGTGGTGGAACGATTCAAGGAATTGCTTCATGCCCGCTTCCGATGAATCCACTGCCGTAATTGTTTAACAGGTTATGTATCTATTAAAACAGAAACAATACAATGAATGCAGTGCTAGCGTATATATTGAGAACATCATAGGCATAGCAGTTGATTTTGCCTTTGGTATGAAAGGTTTTGCTTCGAGCAGTGAGTGGTAGCGATCAGATTTATCTCTAATAGATGAGAGCAAATAACATTTAGTATCAAAAGTTTTTTTCGGCAGGAACAAATAAATTAATACCTCCTGATCACCCTGGTTAAATGACAAAAT
>DATHZY010000288.1:0-8041 GCA_035458325.1 Saprospiraceae bacterium
GCCACTTATTGATGGGGAACAATATGGATTTGGAACTGAGCTTGTTCCTGGCCAGTAACCCGGTAACTGCTGATTGAATTGCACCATTGATTTCCTGGCGTTGGGCATCTGTGAGTTTTAATTCTCCCAGATCCACAGTGAAAACATTTTCTTTCATAATACATAAAATTTAAATGCCTACTCGTTGATCGGATTTTCGGCTTACTCCGCATATATATATCGATACTGTCGGATTTTCTTCGCCGGCTGTGTAATGCCTGGTTAAAACTGACTATAGGAGTGAATGCGAATTTTATAAAGCAAATAGTGGACTATAACAATGGCAACACTTGTTAAAACCGAAGCCAAGAAGGATTCCAACGTAACAACTAAAGATTTCATCTTGAGGCTATACTTATAAATTGCGTGCCTTCACCACAGATACAAATAAATACAATCACGTACAATTAAAATCCTGATCCTTAAATGACCCTGATTTATTACAATGCTATTAAAGCTGTTGTATTGAATAACATAAACATCTCCCCCACATCATGCAACCATCTGTTATTTTGCATCGATGTGCTATTTCCCTTAACACGGAGAACCCTAGCAATGGCAGGTTGCGTGCTAAGTAATGTACCAAATATGCATGCTCTATTTGGAGCAGCCGATCACACCATCAATAGCCTTTTTTGGGAATGTAGGTTTACGGGGCAAATTGCTGGAGTCTGAAAATAAAAATAAATATTTTTTTGAAAATAAGCAAATTTTAATAAATAATTAATTTAAAATTATTAATACAAAGTGCGTTTCTAATAACTATCAAATTGAGCATTTTACCTTTTATACTGAGTTGGCAGTCAACATAGAAAATTAATTACCATGGGGCTATTAGAGGCGACCTTAAACATAGTCCACATTAAAAAGAATCATCTCACCAGGCTCACACTCCCCGAAAAATGCTGAGTACTCCCATCCGCCATCAACACTTCAAGCATGTAGGTGTATACAGATGACAACATCTCCTTGCCATTGAACTTCCCGTCCCATCCGGAAGCTTCGTCATTGGGATATATTTGTTTGCCCTGGAAAATATGTCCACCCCATCGGTCATAGACATTTAATTCCACAATACGATTCACGCGCTCATTGGCATAAAGGGTAAAATAATCATTCACCCCGTCACCGTTTGGACTGAATATATTTGGAATGTAAATTTCCATCTCCGGAACAACATGGACATTCAGTTCCGCTGTAGCGATGCATCCATTTTCATGGATGACGGTAAGTGATAATAATTGATCTTGCAAAGCAGCAATAGTTGACCTCAGGCAAGTATCACAGCCCAGGATGCCTGGTGGGCTCCATTGAATAATACTCAAATCCTGTTCAGGAACATTGACGAATGCTTCAATACTGACCGTATGTCCTGTGATCAACTCAATGAATGGGACCAATTCCAACTGAAGATCAATGCCTTGTTGAATGGTAAAGAAAGTATCTAATATACAGCCGTCACCATCGGTGAGCTGAAGCGTATACGTCCCGGGTGCGAGGTCTGAAAATAAACCAGTGGCATTGGTCATCAGGCCATTCAGGGAATATGAAAAAGGAGGTGTCCCTCCCACGATACCTGTCACATTAATGACCCCATTGTTTTCGTCAATGCAGTTCTCAGGAATGACATCCGCCACAATCAGTTCCGGCATATCTGGTTTTATGGAAACCTCGACTTCATCTGTCGAGTAGCAGCCGTTTATCGAATTAGTCACTTGCAGTGTATAGAGATCAGGTACGGTAACCATGAATCCTGGCTGGGCAGACAACACTGTTCCAAGGGTATTTGTCCACTGGTATTGAAGATTGGTACCTGTACTTGCAGATCCGTCGATAAAAACTTCAGCATCCAGACAATCTATAAACTGATCAGCACCTGCTTCAGCAACAGGCGTATCCCTGTCCATATCAATATAGACACTATCGATAAATGTACACTGGGCCGCAAAACTTCCTGTCAGATAATACCATCCCGAATCAGTGGTCATCGTCGTCAAGGTGTTTGACTCAAATGCACCTGGCCCTGTCCATTGAAATACGCCTGCAGCAGAGGTTGCACCGGTCAATGTGGCGGATGTATTGATACAAT
Organism: Saprospiraceae bacterium; assembly: GCA_035458325.1. Classification (GTDB taxonomy): domain Bacteria; phylum Bacteroidota; class Bacteroidia; order Chitinophagales; family Saprospiraceae; genus Opimibacter. The sequence goes on from DATHZY010000288.1 coordinate 2,129, forward strand.
CGATCGTACTGCCCGGTCCTGCATCGATCACCTGAAAGCAAACAGAGCATACCGCCGGAGGCTCAACCGAAATAGAGGTGGAGCAGGTAGGGATATCATAATCATGAAGGTCAAAGTACTGCGATCCATCAGCAATGAAATATGGTCCGCAATTGAGCAGTACGCCAAATGTGCCATTGAGCGTGCCATCTGACGAGCGCCAGGCCTCACCAGGTGTCGGGCCGGTGACTAAAAGATCAAAGGTGAATGTATCATCGGAGGGATCATCATCAGTTCCGTTGTTATGGCATACAATATTGCTAACCGTCGCCTGAAGATCCTGAAACGTAATTGTCCCGCTGACCAGGTCACAACAAGCCTGTCCACAATTGATAGCATTGATATTTGAGCCCACCAGTGGAATAGATCCTGATTCGGTAATAAAATTATAGGCATACACCGTGAAGATGCCACCTGACCAGGATGTAAACGTTCCTGCAGCAGCCTGGATCACCTGTACAATGATACCCGAAGCATCTGTAATCAATATTACTTGTGTATTGTCAACTCCGCTGCTATAACCGATCGACGAAATCGAAGCTATTTCACTTCTACACAATGTTGATGATGGTAAGTTCAATACCCCGGCGTTGGTTTCCTGTACTTCGATGGTCACACACAATGGTAATGGTGCATCTGTTATCGGTACACATGGATCATTGGATGCGTCGATACATAACTCGTAGGTGCCGGGAGTATCCCACATCCAACTGAGTATATTGTTAGGCGTCTGGCCAATTAAAACACCATCCAGGAACCAGTGGTAAATACCCGCTCCATCCAATGTTTCCACGCTATAGGTTTCCGTATCACCAACACAAGGATGTGTTGCGCCCATCACCGGCATCGTCCAGGGAGCAATGATTTCTTCGCCGCAAACGCCGACCACATCAATCGTCACATCGCAATAGGAGCCCAGGCATCCATCGATCATGAAATAATAAACCTTTCCGATCGTCAAACCGGTCATGGCCAGGGTCTTGGTTCCGCCATTGCAATCCTGGACATCGATATCGCAGGCCACGGCGGTCTGGAATGTACAGTCTTCAAAAATGACAATCTGGACACCCACCACAAACTGTACCCAGGTGCAGTTCCTGGGCCTCACCCGCAGTGTCAGATCACTGCACCAGGCTGTGAAAGCAAACCAGGTGGGGTTGTTGGTCTGCGAACTTGGGGCTCCCGGGCAGATTGGCGAGGGACCATCTTCCGGATGTGTAAAGGCAGCCATTGAAAACATGTAACCATCCAGCTCGTCGACCGTGCATAATACCGGTGCGGTCTCGCAGGCGCATTCCGGCTGGGTGCCATCCGTGCATTGTGCCTCGAGACACTGATAAGAAATAATACAAAGCAAGATCATGAGGAGAGATCGCTTTGATAATATTTCAGCAGGGCTAGGCAATGGTTTGGAGGATTTATCTCGGACTAAATGGCTCGGGGTGTACAAGATAATCAATCCGCCGGACACCAGGGCAATGATATATCCTTTCTGACCTTCTACGCCTCTCCCCTCCTAATCTCCTAATCTTCTAACTTCCTAAGCCATTTCAACATCCCATCATCCGATCCGGTCTGCATAAAATGGTTCTTTTCCAACACCCGATATGAAGCAACATTCGAAGCATCTGTAGAAGCGATGATAGCTCTTATGTCAGGTTGTGCTTTAGCCCATGCTATCATGCCACTGACCATTTCAGTCATATAACCCTGCCCTTGAAACTCTTCATAAGTACCGTATCCGATCTCTACTTCTCCAGCCTCATTGGGCTCGCCAACAAAGCAAAGATCACCGATCATCTGAAGAGCCTGCTTGTCGATAGCAGTCCATAGGGTGTTAAATAAATAGTTTTTATATGGATTTGCCACCTGGGGAAGAATTGTTTGCTCAAGTGCCTCCATAAGTTCAGGAGCAAGCACACGCTGTGTAGGATTCAGCCCCAGTTCCGCTTCCAGCGAATGGTCGCATCGGATGTACTTAAGCAACTGATCATAGGTCAGTGGCCGGAGAATGAGGCGTGGGGTTTCAATCATGGAAATGGAAAGGATATGTTCGCCACAAATATCATTTAATATACTTCAGCATTAAGAATGAAACCTTCCGATTATTTCCAGGATCACTTTCAAACCCTTGTGCTGGCTGAATACCTTTCCCGATAGTCACGATCCGGCGCGCCTCTATGCCTTCTTTGACCAGAATCTCTTTGACATGCGCTGCCCGCCGTGAAGACAAGTCCAGATTATATAGGAAAGTACCCGACTGGTCAGCATAACCATGTATGAGAAGATAGGAATCTGGATTTTCCGACATCGAATTCGCGATTGCATTAATGTGTGCTTTATCTGCCTTCAATACTACTTGATCCTCATCATGCTTGTAGTAGACATCCCTGAACCTCACATTCATCGTATCAAGCTGCTCCAGGAGGATATTATCCAGCATGACCCGGGTGGGCTTCACATATTGATAATAGGCCGCGGTATCTGAGTAAGATATATTGTCCGACAGCTTAGTAAACTTCTTTGGCACCCTGGTCGAATCTTCATTGAACATTCCGAAATACAAATATTTCATCGGCTTCTCAAAGTACAGAATCGCCTGGATCTCCACAAAGGCATCGTCATTGGTGAAATCAAAAAATATATCCGGTGCTGACAGGAGACTACCTTGCCCTTCCTTGATCACCTTGTCTGTTGAAAATTTCACTCCATAGTGTCCCGGCTTATACCGGTGCGACTTCATGTTGGCGATCAGGAAACTAATCCGGTAGTAATGGTGGGGTGCCAACACTGAATCTAAAGTCACTTCGATATGATTAAAGGAAACTCCCTTCTTGTCAGGTGTCTCCCAGGTAGGGCTGTGATATAAAAATAACCTACCCACCGGGTAGTTACCAAATTCAGCATGCTTGTAACTATGCTTATTTCCACACACGACTGTGCGATTAGGATACCGTGGGACCGCATCCTGAAATTCAGCCTGTTGGTGTTTGATGCTGCTTTGGATATTACCATATACATCGATTTCAGCTTCCACTTCTTCAAAATCGAAATAGTAGAGGGTGTTTGATTGGGCGAAGAGAAAGGAGATACAAGAAAAATAGAGGCTAAGGCTGAATGTAAGGCTGAGGCGAAGGCTGAGGCGAAGGGTTAAATGATTGCGAGAGATTTTCATGATAATCGATTAGGCACAGAAATATCTATCCAATAATACGGCTATTTACCTGCCGTTTAAAACGGCCACCTATATTGATTACCTAACCTTTGATCTCCTTGATCCGAAGCACGCCAGCTTAGATGCAATCAAAGCTCAACGATGCTTTTCTTACAGCGGCCTGCGACCGCTATATTGAAGCTAAAATAATTTGCGAAAATTAGCGTGAATTAGCGGAGATTATTCATGTTTTTGGAACGCAGATTACGCTAATGAATTTTATAAATAATTACAGCAGATTTGATCCTGCCATTTCTCGGATATCCTCCTGACGGATAATGATCCATTCTGCGAAATATATTTTTCAATAATTCTGTGTTATCCTTTTGGTGAGAGCAGTCGTACTTTGCGTTCCCTGCCTTCTTTATTTGCCCTTACCAGCGAATGCAAAAATGGCTGCCAGGTTTTCCTCGATTTCCTTCACTGCGCTTTCATCCGACTTTCCACCCGAAAATGCCCCGATGATCACCCCCTCTTGATCAAACACAAAGGTGGTTGGAAAACCCCACCGGATATAAAACTGATCCAGGATTAGCGAGCTTGCAGCAGCTACCTGGTCAAAGTTCCATGGATTGTTGACTAAAAACTTCCTTATGTCCTTCTCATCATCCATGCCGATCGCAACAAAATTGAAATTTTCCCGACCATACTTCTGCACTACGTTGTTGAATCCGGGGATCTCCGCAATACATGGCGGACAACTGATCGTCCAGAAATTGAGGACAGTAATCTTTCCTTTCAGGCTAAGCGTCGTAAAAGGTTCGCCATCAAGCGTGATGGCTGAAAAATCAGGTGCACCGGATCCAATCATGCAATCAGGGTTCATTAAACCAACTACTCCTGGATTCGCCTTACTATACTCAGTTGCTATACGACGGCAGTTGTCTAAACCATCCTGGTACGATACCTGAGCAAGGAGCATGGAGCAAGGAGCAAGGAGGAGGAGCAGAAGGGAAATTAGTTTCATGTAGGTTTTATTTAATAATTGGTTTATTCTTTCAATCTATCCTGAACAATTCTTAATAGGTCTTTATCCTCTTGTGGTAGCCGTTGTCCCGAAGACTTCCACTCCTCATCGGAGATACGTTCATAACCTTCTCGTTGATACAATTGCAAGAGTGAATCAACGGCTTGCTTCCCATAAATAATCTCGTCTAAGATTAACGTAGATTGACTCTTCCCATTCCTCATGATTCTATGCGGCAAATATTGGATGTCTGGATAGAAAAGCTTATAGGAAGCAATGTTCGAGATTGTATCACTCAGATAAACGATGTATTCCTCATTTGAGGTCTGCTTAATTAGTTTCAATGAATCACAATCACCACTAGACCCGCCATTTTTACACAAGCTTTTAACAATGCATCTGCTGTCTTCAATTGAAAAAAGCATGGAATCTGTCCTTTTATAATATTTCATTGCATCATCAAAGATTACCTCGGGGGTGAAGGTACAGCTCTGATAGTCCCAGGAGATAAGCATTGTTGGCAGAAAAGGGGTCTCTCCAGGATCTCGTATTTCAACAGTATGGCTATTCCCATACTGCACATAATATACGTAGGTTATGTAATGAAAGGGCACCGTATGTACAATATCCTGAAGCAAGGAATAATCCACAACCTTCGAATACTTTGCAGCCCGGTACTGATGATCGGTATTGGGTGGCTGAGAGATCGTGTTTTCAGGTTTGATTTCAATGAAAGCCAGAAGTATGTGTATCAGGGTTGTCATAGGCTAAAGCAAATGTTTTGGTTTTGGGACACGGTCTGTCTAAAGTAGGGAAATAACTGCAAACTTTTGAATCCAAAACTATCCAGCCCGTTTGGACGTCTGGGTGCTTCAAAAGATGTTCGATGCCAGTCAGATTACCAGCCTCTCTTCCTTCTTCTCTTTGCATTATCCCATTTATTTCTTTCGGCTTTGTTATAATACCGAAGATAGATATCGTCATCCGCTGTTGGTTCTAAATCCACAAATGTCCACTGAATTGTTTTCGCTGTGGAATCGATGCTGAAAGTACCTGGCGCAACTTGTTCAATTGTTTCAATATCAATATCGTGAAGTTGGATTTTAATGGTGGCCTTTCCAATGGTTTTATACCAACCGCTCCCTGTTTTTAAGATGTAATTAAAATATCTATAATCTCCCCCGTATCCAAGACCTGATGGTAGTGAGTACACTATCTTTACTTGCCTTTTTTCTTGCCTATCGAATTTTACATTCCACACATACCATGGGAAATTTCCCTTTTCTTGCTGCGCTTTAAACTCGACCCAAAGCTTGGACCCAAGGCTGGGCTTGGATTCTCTCCATTCAAATAATTCTTGTAATGCCTGCTGGGTCTTTTCGTAAGTTCCAGGCGGATAAATCGTTTTGTTTCCTTTTTCCTTTACTCCGTTTGCAACATAGATACTATCTCTTTTCCGTTGGTATTCATCGTCAAAGTGGTAAACAGCCATATACGCTCTGTATACACTGTCCATTTCGGCTGGCACTTGAATATCCTTTTCAGTGAGCAACCTTTCGTCAACATAAATTATAAAATGACCCTTATCGGTTGGCGTATACTTGCCCATGGACCAATACTGGAAATTCATCTCTGGAAACCCAATCTGTATGTCTGTGGCATCACCGAAATTCTCGAGATTAAAAGTGCATTC
>DATHZY010000289.1:0-4565 GCA_035458325.1 Saprospiraceae bacterium
CCAGGAAAAAGGAAGAAAACAACAGAGTGAGGAGGGTAAAGCGGGAAAAGCGCTTTGAAAATGGAATGTGGGTCATCAGCTTATCAGTATGAAATACAAATTTAGGGAGATTAACAATGGGATAGCAGAAGAGTTTAGGCATAGGGCAGAGAGCATATGGACTGTCTGGAGACGGGTTCTACTTGGGTCCAATAGCCAATAGCCAAGGAAAAGTAAGAAGTGTTGATCAGGCTTAAGGAGCAAAGGATCCAATGGATCATAGTGTGAATTTAGCAGTGAGAAGTTAGCAGTGAGAAGATCATTTAACTTAACTACTGACCGCTAGTTGCTAGTTGCTAACTTCTAGCTTTCTCTCTGTCGTTGTATTTCGTACAAAATAATCCCCGCAGCGACAGAGACATTGAGCGAATCAAGCTGCCCTGCCTGGGGAATGAAGATGATATGATCCACCAACCGTAACAATTCCGGTGCAACACCCTCCCCTTCTGAGCCCATGATGATGGCTACCGGTTGTTTGAGATCGACATCGCCCAGTGGGGTTCTGCCCTTTTCATCGGCAGCGATGACGGTAAAGCCGCTGTCTTTGAGAAAACGAGCAGCAGTCACCAGATCCCTGACTCTGCAAAGGGGTATACGCAACAAAGCCCCTGCTGATCGCTTGACTGCGTCGGCATTGATCTGCGCGGACTCCCTGACTGGAAAGACGATGCCATCTGCCCCGAGCACTTCAGCAGAACGCGCAATGGAACCAAAATTACCCACATCGGTGACCCTATCGAGGATCATCAATACCGGAACAGCCCCGGTTTCAAAGAGATGAGGCACCAGATCCTCGAGATCGGTGTACTCTACCTGGGACCTGAACGCGGCTACGCCCTGGTGGTTGGTGCCAAATTTGTCCAGCTTTTCGCGGGGTACTTTCTGTATCGGCACCTCGTGCTTTTTACATTTTTCAACCACGTCCGGGAAGCTAGCCAGCCTGTCCAGCAGCACTTTATCTATCGTCTGGCCATCATCCAGCGCTTCAAGCACGGTATGCCTGCCGATGATGACCCAATTACCTTTTTTTGTCATATATACTGCCAAGATAGATAAGATTATAGTCAGAATCCAAAAGATCAGGGGGTATTGCTTAATTTTAGACCCGCAATACTATAAATCTGAATATGAAAAAACATTTGCTGTTTCTGACAGTGTTTCTGCTGTCCTCTCCGTTTATCACCAGAACTTTCTGCCAATCCGCTGACTACCTTCAACGGGCATACGCTTTTATTGAAGAAAAATATGGTCTTGAAAAAGCAGCCCTGGGAGACCTTAAAATCAAGGACCAGTACCGGAGCGAAAACAATGGAGTGGAACACCTTCACCTGGCTCAAACCTATAAAGGCGTTGAGATCAATAGTACAAGTATTAACCTGGCATTTCTACCCGATGGTAGAATCATCAATGTAGGTCATCACCTGACCTCTCTCGATCAAATCAAATTGTCGGATGTCAAAGCTCAAGTTGCACCGGAAACAGCCATCAGGTCAGCCGCTGTATCGCTTGGAATCTCATCAAGATCCACCATTTCCATCAGCAGGTATACGGATAAGGGCGTGCCGTTATATGCCAAGGCGGATATCGCACTCCAGGATATTCCGACAGAACAGGTATACCTGCAAACCGTGCCTGGAGAATATACACTGGTATGGAAGATGCTGATCGAATCCGCACAAAACGGCCACCTCTATCAATCCTATGTTGATGCCATCGACGGAAAGCACATCGCCAATGATGATTTGACCCTAGAATGCACTTTTGAAAAAGGATATCTGGAACATGAGCATACATGCACAGAAGATGCTTCTCTCCTGCCATCTGCACCTCCCACTGCTGCAGGAGTTGCAAGTCAATACAGAGTATTGCCACTGGGAATAGAAAGCCCTAACCATGGAAGTTTTCAATTGGTCTCCGGCGCAGAGGATCCACAGGCCTCTCCGATGGGCTGGCACGATGCGGATGGTGTAGCCGGCGCTGATTATACCAATACGCGTGGTAACAACGTGTATGCTTTCCTGGATCGTAATTATGATGAATCTGCTGACCTGGAATTTGATGGTGGAGCTGACCTGATTTTTGACTACCCTTACAATCCGAATGCAGAGCCTGTTGATAATACCGGTGTTTCCGTCACCAACTTATTCTTCTGGAATAACATCATGCATGACTTTATCCATGTATATGGCATGAATGAACAAGCCGGAAGTTTTCAAAACTTTAATTACAGCGGCCAGGGAGCAGGAGGTGATTTTGTTTTTGCTCAAGCGCAATATGGGGCTGACGATCCGGCACTCTGTGGAAATGCAACAGGTGCTGCTGCCGATTGTATCAATAATGCCTTCTTCAATCCGGTACCCGATGGTTTTAATGGACGCATGGTGATGTATGTGTGGAACCAGGACAATGCGAGTAAGTATCTCGATGTCCTCGAGCCGACAGACCTTGCCGGCAAAATCCAGACTGGTCTCGCGACTTTTGGTCCTGACCTGACGACGACACCTATCACAGCAGAAGTGGTGATCTATGATGATGGAACTTCTGATGGCACTCAAGCATGTGGGCCAGCGATCAATGATGCTGAATTAGAAGGAAAGATTGCGTTTATAGACCGGGGAGGCTGTGATTTCAGCTTGAAAGTATACTATGCGCAGGAAGCAGGAGCCGTAGGTGTCATCGTGGCAAATTTTGAAGATATCATCCTGGGGATGGGGCCTGGCGAACTTGCTGAAGAAGTGACCATTCCTTCAGTGCTGATTACGAAACAAGAAGCGGATCGGATCCGTGCTTTTGCAGGTTCCGGACTAGTTGTATCACTGGTAGCACCAGTCACCACAGGGGCTGTCTTCAGGGATGGCTCTCTGGACAACAGTATTATCACTCATGAATATACCCACGGTATTTCAAACCGTCTGACAGGCGGACCATCATCTGTGGGCTGTCTCAGTCCAACATTTGATCATCCCAACCAGGAAGCCAACGGCATGGGTGAAGGCTGGAGTGATTTTGTCGCACTCGTTCTTACCGCCAGACCAGGTGATACGGGTCCCAAGCGCAGAGGCATAGGAACCTTTGCTCAACGGGAAGAAACCAATGGCAAAGGCATCCGCGATTATCCTTACAGTACGGACATGACGATCAATCCACTTACCTATAATTCTATACAAACGCAACCGGGTGAGCATGGTATCGGTACCGTATGGTGTACCATGATATGGGACCTTTACTGGGCATTATCAGATCAGTATGGTTGGGATCCCGATGTCTACCATGGAAATGGTGGTAATAATATTGCCATTCAGCTCGTAGTCGATGGGATGAAACTACAGCCTTGCAATCCTGGCTTCATCGATGCGAGGGATGCCATCCTTGCGGCTGATATGATCAATAATGGTGGTGCTAACCAATGCCTGATCTGGAGTGTATTTGCCAGAAGAGGTCTTGGCTTCAATGCCGATGGTGGAGACCCTGACTTGCAGGCTGATGGTGATGAAGGATTTGACCTTCCGATCTCCTGCCGCAGTGATGTGGTATTTTCAAAAGACATGAGCGATGAGGTGGTTGCCGGACAAGCGATTACGGTCACATTAAAAGTGACGAACTATAAAGACGAAACATTGACCAATGTCTTCATTGAAGACCCGGTGCCTGCCGGCTGTACCTATCTTCCAGGTTCAGGAAATATTGAACCAACCATAGGCAACAGCCTGGTATGGTCCATACCTGCCATGGATCCTGATGAAGAACTGACGATTACATACCTTCTTCAAACAGATCCTGATATTCCTTCGATCCGTCAGGAATTTGATGACATCGAAGGTGATGCCTACCTGCGTTGGTTTATTGATTTTGATGCTGAAAAAGAAACTTCCAACTTATGGTCACAGGAAGACGGCATCGTCCATAGTGGGGAGGGGTCCTGGTATGTGCATGATATTGACGTTGAATCTGAACATTGGATTTATAACGATGCAGCATATTCGATTGAAGGAAACTATCCGGTGTACCGCTTTTACCAGTATTACAATACCGAGACCGGTGTGGATGGCGGGTTCCTTGAAATCACGAAAGATGATGGTGAAAACTGGGAATCATTAGAACCAAATATTTTCAAGCGTAAATATCCACGCAAACTGGCCTACAACACCTTTGTCATCCCTAACCTGTATGCATATACCGGGCTGAGTTCTACTGAACTCAAGATGCAACCGACGTATATTGACTTACGTGACTATATCGGAGATAATGTAAAAATCCGCTATCGCTTTGGCACCAGTGAAGAAACCGGCGGCGATGGCTGGTATATCGATGACGTGGAGATCATGGATGCTATATTGTACAATTCAGAAGCATGTGTGACGAGCGATCAGACAGATGCGATTTGTGCTGAGGCGCCTGAGCGGGGTACTATTGTAGATTCACAGATAAGCATCAGCACGGAGGACGATCCATCCGAAGCGGCTTTTGTGGTGATGCCAAATCCTGCAGGCAACATGATCCAGATTGCGATGACTTCACTTCAGGAA
>DATHZY010000290.1:0-5382 GCA_035458325.1 Saprospiraceae bacterium
TGTCATCGTGGATATTGATATTGATGGAGCCTATGCACGCCTGAGAAGTTTATTTCGTGCGGATGCCAAGGAGGAACTGATTGAGAAGGCCCTGCTCGATTATGAATGCGGACGAATATCCACTGATATTTTTATCAACAGCATTCTGCGCCAGAGTGAACGGAGATACCAGGCTATTGATGTGATCGAGGCATGGAATAGTATGTTGGTAGGTATTCCTTCTTACAGGCTTGATATGCTGGAAAAGCTGAGATCAAATTATAGCGTGTATTTATTGAGTAATACCAATGCGCTTCACCTCGAATGGATCCATCGATATGTTCGAAAGGTGCATCATGTCGATTCTTTTGAAAAACAATTCTTCGATCACACGTTTTATTCGCACCTCGTGGGTGATCGCAAGCCCAATGCATCCTTATTTAAATTTATCACCGAAGATGCTTTTATGACACCTGCGCTGACATTGTATATGGATGATGTGCAGGAGAATCTGGATGTAGCAGGGAAGTTGGGATTTGAAACGTATCTCGTGAAGCCGGGTGAAGAGATAGCGGAGTATCTGAAGGAAAAAGGTTTTTTTTAGAGGCTTATAAAAGGCTTATGAAGCTTATGAAAGGCTTATGAAGCTTATAAAAGGCTTATGAAGCTTATAAAGGGCTTATGGGCTTATGAGTTGATGAGTTGATGGGTTGATGGGTTGATGAGTTGATAGGTTGATGGGCATGAAAGCTTAGAAGTTTAGGGGCTTAGAAGGTTAAGAGCTTATATGCTTATAATTCTTATGAGTTTAATACCCATTTAAGTTGCTTAACCCCTTTAGGGGAGAGAAATTTCGAAGGGGTAAGGGATTACTTTTTCTTACCGGCGAGGAAGAAGAGGAGATCAGGATACTTTTTGGCGAAATCGGAGATAGAGCCTTGAGGGATGCGGATGCCATCGATATAGGGGATGATGTGGGCATCGGGGAAGCCGAGATCAATCAATGAGGACATCAGCTTTTCGGCTTCTTTAAAAGTGGGGAGCATACCGGCCATGTAGAGATAATTGCCGGTGCTGTTTTCGACTTCGATAAACAGTTCTTCAACGGATTCAATAGCCTGGTTTTGGAGAATCTGGCTGATGGAAGCGATCTGAACGCTGTAGAAAAGCTGGTTACTTAACGTGGAAAATTTTACGCCTTTGGGGTCTTGTAGATTCTCCGGTACTTTTATGTTTTCGATGTCAATGATTACAGGTTCGTTTTCATAATCATGGAGGGCGATTTCAAGGCGCTGATTTAATTTCTGATAGAGTGGGCTGATGTTATTTGAGGCAGGTTTGGCTACCAGCGGAAATGAGCTTCCGTAACCTTTCAGCAAAAGGCGACTCCGTGGGATTCCTTTTCCTGCCAGATATTCTGCCGCTTTTTCAGTTTTTTTAATGGAGAAATACAGGTTAAAAGTTTTTTGACCTGTGGGCAATTCGAAACAACTAAGTTCTGCGGTGATTTTAGGATATATCAGCAGGAGGTTAGCGAGCTGATCGAGTTTCTTATTATTCTGTGGGGTGAGGATGTCAGCATTTGCATCCAGGAACAAGTGAGAAATATAGTATTCCTTAATCTCTATCGGTTCTTCAACAGGTTTGGTAGGTTGGATGTTATTGTTTAGTGCAAGTAATTGCAATTGATAGAAAGTAGGCACAGCTGAGATTTGCTGATGAGCTGTGATGGGTTGTTTGAAGAAGACCCTGTAGATATCTTCTTCTCCATGTCCGTCTTTCCGGTTCGATGTAAGATAAGCCGTCATTCCATCGGGAGACAATACCAAGTAAGTATCATCCAACGATGAATTGACCGGAAAGCCAGGATTGACAGGATGTCCCCACCCCAATGCATCTTTATTAAAAGTAGACATGAACACATCATACCCGCCAATACTCTGAAGATTGTTAGAAGAATAGAATAACGTCATCCCATCCCTGGTCAGGAATGGATAGCGTTCGTGATAAAACGTATTGATTGATGGGCCGAGGTTTGATGGTTTGGACCAGGAACCATCGGTGAAAATGGAAATATAGAGATCATAACCGCCATAGCCACCCGGCCTGTCAGATGAAAATAGACATATTGTATCATTGAAAAAGATCAGATCAGAACCTCCATGACTGGTCAGAAAGGGACCTGAAAATATTCCGCTTAAGGGGTGACCTTCCTCTGATGAAAATGTGTCCGTTTTGATGACGAAGTTTTTACCGGAGGCTGTGAGGAAATAAAGAATCTGTCCGTTACTGCTAAAACCGGTCACTTCATCATAGCCAATTGAATTGATGTGCGCAGGAAGTGGTGTTGGTGTGGCCCAGCGCCCGTTCACCAGGTTGGTGCTGTAGATATCTACATTTCCATTGGGGAGCTTGGCGCGGGCTACATCTTCGCGATCTGAATTAAAATAGATTTTATCAATCGTCGTTGGACTCGTCCGCACTCCAAATTCTTCGAATGGGGTATTGATCGTTGTTCCCGCGTTTTCGACGTACGCCAGTTCTTCACCATACATGAGTCTCGAACCATTGGCGCACCGGATGAGTTCATCCTTTACCCATGGTCTTAACGGATCGGAAGGATTGCTTTTCTGGAGGAAGAGTTTGTAATGCACATTGGCTTCAGCAAAGAGGTTTTTGGCCTGAAAACACTTCGCTGCATGCATATACACTACCGGGTCAGTTTTACCTTCATTGATGAGTGACTGGAACATGCGCAGAGCTGCATCCACATCATTGTTTTCATAGAGGCAGACCCCGATTTTTAGTTGGAGTTCTTTGTCTTTTGTGTTTTCCAGACCACCTTGCTTGTAAGCAAACAATGCAGACCTGTAATCCCCCTTTGCATAGAACTCATCACCCTGCCGTTTCATGGCTCCCGATGACTGACCTGAAGCCCAGAGTGGAATGGTCAGCCAGAGGCAAAGCAAAATTGCAGTAACACAATGGTGAATAAATGCTGAGGTTTTATACACGTTTAAGTGGCTGGTATTAGATCTCCCGATCCGGATCAAAAGCTTCAAGGTAGTCTGCCACTTTCCGCAGGAAAGAGCCTCCGAGTGAACCATCCACTACCCTGTGATCATAGGAGAGTGACAAAAACATGTAATGACGTATCGCGATCAGGTCACCATAGGGTGTTTCAACTACACCGGGTTTTTTGCGAATAGCACCTGCTGCGAGGATAGCTGCCTGTGGCTGGAAAATGATTGGGGTCCCCATGACATTGCCAAAGGTGCCAACATTGGTCAACGTAAAGGTTCCATCCTGGATTTCTTCAGGCTTTAGCTTGTTGGCGCGGGCCCTGGAAGCGAGGTCATTTACTTTTTTGGTCAGTCCCATGAGATTATATCCATCTGCATTGTGGATAACTGGCACAATGAGATTTCCTGAGGGGAGTGCAGCAGCCATTCCGATGTTGATATTCTTCTTGAGGAGGATATTATCACCATCAACAGATACATTGATCATCGGGTAATCACGGATAGCTTTGACGATGGCTTCTATGAAAATGGGCGTGAAGGTTATCTTTTCACCATATTTCTTTTGGAAATTATCCTTCACTTTGTCCCGCCACAATACCATATCCGTTACATCTGCCTCAACAAATGAAGTCACGTGAGGAGAGGTATGTTTTGACCTGACCATGTGCTCTGCAATCAATTTGCGCATGCGGTCCATTTCGATGATTTCGATGCCGCCGTCTGCGCTGGAGACTACCTTCGGTGTTGATGAAACTTCAGCCTTCGGAGTTGCAGCAATTGTGGTTTGGACTTGTGGTTTTGACCGATTGTCCAGATAGGTAAGAATATCGCTTTTGGTGACTCTTCCTTCCTGGCCGGTACCCGTGATCTGATCGAGTTCAGCCTGGGAGATCCCTTCTGAGGTCGCTATGTTCCTGACCAGTGGAGAATAAAACCGACCGCCGGTGTTGGAGACGATAGCAGGTGCATGTTGGGTAACCACTGCAGGCACATATGGAACGGATGGTGTTTTAGGTGCCGGTGGGGGGGCCACGGGTTCCTCTGCCTTAGGCTTGGCGGGAGGGGGTGGAACCGCGGGTTTTTCTATGACAGGTGCTTCAGGCTTACCATTTCCGGTAGCATTACCGGCTTTAGCCTCTGTGGCTATGACCGCAATGGTCTGGCCAACAGGCACAACTGCATTTTCTTCGAAGAGAATTTTTTCCAGCCGACCGGCTACAGGTGAGGGTATCTCACTGTCTACCTTGTCAGTAGCTATTTCCAGGATCGTCTCGTCCAGGGCAACCATGTCTCCGGGTTTCTTGAGCCAACGGAGAATTGTCGCTTCCATGATACTCTCGCCCATCTTGGGCATGATCAGATTAAAGTCCGCCATAGCTGCAAAGATAAGCAATGCGCGGGTTAGGGTTTTCAGTCCTTTACAATTTCCTCTAAGCCTCAGTTGTTATATGGTTGTTCACTTCCAAAAAGATTTGGCCCTGCTACCCAAACCAGCGTTAAATTTATCGCCACAAACCAACCTATTCCAAGTAAAAATGAAATTCCCGCAACACTTTTTCGCCTTTCTGGCTGTTTTATCCCTTTTCACAGCCTGTAAGAAGGGATTTGACCAGTCCAACTTCACTCCGGAGGAAATCGGTCGGTATATCGCCGCCAGAGTGCCGGCCATGATTGATCCGGGGGATCCTGTCATGATCCGCTTTTCCGTTCCGGTCGATACATCGCAAACATCTTCTGTTTTTGCCTTCAGTCCTGATATTCAAGGTAGGACCTGGTGGGAGGACGATCTGACCCTTGCATTTCAACCGGAACAAGGATGGCAGCCTGCTACTGATTACCAGTTAGAGGTCAACCTCGAAAAAATCATCAAGGATGTTGATCCCAAGATGAAACGTGTCGTCTTCGATTTTACTGTCAAGCCGGTCAGGTTATCGGTTGCCTTTGAACCCCTGGTACCAGAATTTGATGGAGATAATCCGAGTTACCTGTTGCGTGGCCGGGTATTGACCTCCATCGCTGTTGACTCACAGAAAATTGAAAAACTGTTGATTATTCAATCAACCGGTAAAATGAATGCGATCCAATGGGAACACAATCCTGAAGGGACGGTGCATGGATTAGTCATCGATGGCATAGGTCCAGATGCAAAACTTGATTTCAGATGGGCTGGTAAGAGCATCGGCGCTGAATCCAGCGGAGCCCGATCCATCAAGATTCCAAAGGGTGATGAACTAAGTGTACTCTCTTTTGAGCCAGGAAATGATGGCGAGCGGAAAATTGGTATTTATTTTTCACAAAAACTCAATCCAACACAGGATATCAATGGCCTGGTGACCATCAATGGAAGTACGGATGGATTTACGATGCGCAAGCAAGATCA
>DATHZY010000291.1:0-5238 GCA_035458325.1 Saprospiraceae bacterium
TTGCTCCTTGCTCCTTGCTCCTTGCTCCTTGCCTATTCACCCCACCTAAACGTATCCACCTTAAATCCAGCAAGGTCAAGCACCCTGTCCACCACCGTCAGGCATGCCTTTTCTATGGTGTCTGCTCCATTGTAGAATGAGGGTATGGCTGGGCAGATAATCGCCCCGGCTTGTGTCAGCTTACGCATATTATCAATATGGATGAGGCTGAAGGGGGTTTCCCTGGGCACCAGGATCAATTTTCTTCTTTCCTTCAGCATGACATCTGCGGCGCGTGTCATCAGGTCATCCGAAAGTCCGTGAGCCATCCTGGCCATTGCACCCATAGAACATGGGCATACAATCATGGTTGTAAATCTTGCTGAGCCGCTGGCAAATGGTGCTGTAAAATCTCTCGGGTCATACACTGTAAAGCCATAACTGGCTATACTTCGGTTCTTGATTTCCATGGCCCAATTGATTTCAGCATTTTGGCTGGTAACGATACCAACCTCTTCGTACTGATCCCGAATTTCTGAGAGTCTGTCCAGCAAGAGCTTTGCATAAATGGAACCACTTGACCCACCAATGCCTACTATGAGTTTATACATATCTTTGCGCCAATAACAAAACATCAATATAATGTCTTTCTTCAAGTATTGTTTAGCCCTTGGTCTTTTATTCATCACACTCCAGCTCAGCAGCCAGGAAATCAAATGGATGTCCTGGGAAGAAGCCTCAGCTGCCAATGACAAACAACCAAAAAAGATATTCGTCGATGTTTATACAAACTGGTGTGGCTGGTGCAAGAAAATGGACGCATCCACTTTTAAGGAACCGGATGTAGTAAAGTTATTGAATGATAGTTTTTATCCGGTTAAACTCAATGCGGAACAAAAGGAAAGTATTTTTTGGAGGGACGTCGAATTCAAATGGGTCGCAGGTGGCAGGGATGGTGTCAATCGGCTTGCCTATGAACTGCTGGATGGGCAAATGTCCTACCCTACCTATGTCATCCTGGATCAGGAATACAGCAGAATCCTTGCCTCTCCCGGATACAAAGATGGACCTACCCTGATCAAGGAGCTGAATTACGCTGCGGAAGAAGCTTATAAAACAACGACATGGCCTGCTTATAAAGCGAAGGGTGAAAAGTGAGCAGTGAGAAGTGAGCAGTGAGAAGTGAGCAGTTAGCAGTTGGTACCCTGCTCTTTGCCCTTTGCTCTTTGGTCCCGACAACCTATATTTGCACCTCTTAAAATGGCTCCATAGCTCAATAGGATAGAGCAACGGTTTTCTAAACCGTAGGTTCCAGGTTCGAGCCCTGGTGGAGTCACTTCTTCAACTTTTAAAAAGTCTATGGTGCCCCTACCCCAGATAGATCCTGCTGATGTCCGGATAGAACCTGGCTGGAAGGCGCAGTTACAAACGGAATTCTCCAAGCCATACTTTGCCGGTATCAAGCGATTTCTCGCGGACGAAAAGGCAAAAGGGAAGATCATTTTCCCGCCAGGCCCCTTGATCTTTAATGCCTTTGATCAAACACCTTTTGAAAAAGTAAGAGTAGTCATTCTTGGACAAGATCCATATCATGGCCCTGGCCAGGCGATGGGGTTATGCTTTTCTGTGCCCCGGGAGATCCCTGTACCCGCCTCCCTGAAAAATGTATTTAAGGAAATCAACAGAGATCTTGGTCTCCCGATTCCCCGACATGGAGATCTGACTTCATGGACAACCCAGGGCATATTCCTGCTGAATGCCATTTTAACTGTTGAAAAGAACCAGGCCGGATCTCACAGCAAGGTAGGCTGGCACATCTTTACAGATGCAGTGATAAAGACACTTTCAGACAACCGGGATGGCCTTATCTTTCTGCTATGGGGAAATTATGCCCGTTCAAAGAAACCTTTAATCGACCCACAAAGACATACGATCCTTGAAGCAGCCCACCCCTCCCCGCTCGCCAGGGATGCCTTTAAGGGTTGCAGCCATTTTTCAAAGACAAACACAATACTTCAAAACAGGGGGGAGACTCCCATAAACTGGACACTGGATGAATGATTCATTTTTCAACAGGCTACAGTCTGTTGCTGGCACGATGGGTGCTATTGGTGTTATTTTTGGAGCATTCGGAGCTCACTTCCTGAAATCCCGACTTGATCTCAGCCACCTTGAAACCATTAAAACCGGTGTGCTTTATCTCTTCATCCATACACTAGCCACTTTATTTGTCTGCTTACGGTCAAAGCAAGGCCAGGACACAAGACTCCTTCGTCTGGCAGGAATTGCCTTTGTGACAGGTTGCCTGATGTTTTCCGGCTCTCTCTTTATTATAGGAACAGCCTCGCTGACCGGTTTCCCTGTTTCGAGTATAGGTTTTATCACACCGCTGGGGGGACTCTGTTTTATCATGGGTTGGCTATTCCTGATTTTTCAAAAAGGCAGTTAACCGATTCCAGGCAATATTGATTTTTTATTCAGATAGCTAATCAGATTATAAATATCTGTATATTTCGCCATCAAAACAGGCCACTAAATCTTTACACAATACTAAAAAATCAAACTATGAAA
The DNA here is from genome assembly GCA_035458325.1 of Saprospiraceae bacterium. GTDB lineage: Bacteria > Bacteroidota > Bacteroidia > Chitinophagales > Saprospiraceae > Opimibacter. The sequence continues at coordinate 2,551 of DATHZY010000291.1, forward strand.
AAAATCGTTCTACTTTTCTCCATGCTGTTTATTCTCGCGATCTCTCAGGAAATGAAAGCGCAGGATTACAAGAGTGCCATTGGTTTACGTTTTGGCTATCCGGTTTCTATCTCGTATAAGACCTTCCTGACCGAATCCAACGCACTTGAATTACTTGCAGGTTACAGGGGCTATTCCGGGATCTACAGCTATTTCTCTGTTGGAGCCTTGTATGAAATCCACAAGCCGATTTCCGATGTTGAAGGTCTGAGCTGGTACTATGGCTTTGGCGCCAGTGTACAGTTTTTCACCTATGACGATGACTACTTTTTTGATGATGACAATGGTAGCGTAGGTCTGGGTGTAAGCGGTGTGATTGGTTTGGATTACAAATTTCCTAGTGCTCCAGTCAATTTGAGCCTTGACTTTATGCCGACCTTCCGTTTTGGAGGATGGGATGACGGTTATTACTCATGGGGAGCTATAGCAGCACGCTATGTCCTGAACTAGTCAGCAATCCTTCACGAATAAAAAAAGGCTGTCCGTCATCGGGCAGCCTTTTTTATTTGGTTGGAATTGGAATTAATTCTACCTTAGGATATAACAAACAAGTAGTAAGTACGATTGCCTTTCACCCCTAACCGACCCTGTATGAACGGTGTTACCCGTATACTCTTTTGCTGCATACTTATCTTATCTCACCAGGAAAGTTATTGCGTTACAACCCATCACAATGAAGACTTTATCGCCGGAAAAATAACAATGGCTGAATATGCCAATACCCCTCCAATCTCAAAGCAGGAATTAAGAAAGCAGAAAAAGGAAGAGCGATTACTTCAACGCGTTGAGGGCATGATTTTTCGTTTTGAAAAAGTGTTGCATACTAAAATGCAAAAGAAGTCAATCAATAGCATCAGCGATCCCATCGACCGCTGGTTTTGGATTTGGGGCATCTCCTGGGGCACAGGTATGCTGATTACCATCTTGGCCGGTGGTGGTGTTGCGGCCGCAGGGGTAGGTATCCTATGGCTACTTGCGTTTAGCGTTGGGGCTGTCGCACTAATACTCTGGCTGATCAAGAAATTTGGCTAAGCGATCATACCCTCACCTTAGCCTTCGCCTTAGCCTTCGCCTTAGCCTTAGCCTTAGCCTTTCTTAAGCTTCCCTTAATTTCCTTTAACGCACTCTTACGAAACCTTGTGAAGAGCGATGCCGTCATCCTGGTAACTAAAACAAACAGCCATGACAACGAATGCATCTCTCCGAATCCTTAGCGCTGCCGCAGGCATGTTCTTATTGAGCATATCCCATGAGGCGCAGGCACAATCCAGCATTACTGCAGTTGCATCTGTTGGATCCACCAACGTCGAAATGAACGGATCAGGAATTCTCGAAATCGCAGATCCCTATATCAAGCCGATAACACAGTATAGTGCAGGTCTGCAATATGAGAAAGCCCTCTCCCGTCACTTTTCAATGATCACCGGTGCGCAATACAGCTCCAGAGGCTTCGGGGTTCGTGAACAATTTGATATCTCTGTCATGGGCATCGATGTACCTCTTGGTGCCAGTATTGAAACCAGGTTGAATTATGTGGAGGCCCCACTCATGATTAAATACAATTTTACAGAAAGTGGAGTCACTCCATATGTAAAGGCAGGAGCATCCGCAGCGTATGCCTTAAATGGTAAAATCACCCCTAAGGTTCAAGCCATTATTAACTGGTCCTTGCCATCGATCAACATCAATCTTGATAATGACCTGTATAACAGATTTGATATATCCGCAGTGGCCGGAGCCGGTGTAAGCATACCTACGAATACATTTGGAGCCATCAATCTGGAGGTTGGATACAGGCACAGCCTGAACAGTATGCTGCAGGACAATATCATAGACATCGGTATCAAGTCCCATGGTTTTTCAGCAGGCATAGGCTACACGATGATGTTTTAAACGGTTTCATTCATTTCATACTGATCTTAACAGGTGCATTGGATTCAATGCGCCTGTTTTTTATTCCATGGTATATCCAACCATGAACCCAGAAGAATAATGAATGGAATGGCGACGAGTGGACTACAGGTGTTCTATGGAAGGACCTCTACTTCATCCTCTTCCTTGCGCCGGTTACGCCACCAGATGTAGCCAATGGTACCCATCAGTGTATATGGGAGGGCAAGCATATACAGGATACCGGCATTCAAACCCTTACCGGCACTACCACCGTTCTTGAGATTGGATTCGGCTGACATTTTACACATCGGGCATTGAGCCGAGGACTCGTAAGATGTGAGCATTCCCATTATGGCAATCGCCAGGATAATGACAATACGATGCATCTTTTTCATAGCGTAAAATTAAGTGAATTCGCGGCAATTACCTGCAGGGCAGCAGAAATAAATAAACAAGGGGTCCGGTGGCGGCGACATAGAGCCAAACCGGAAAAACCCATTTAGCCATCTTCCTATGTGTCACATAATCACCACAATAACCCCTGATAAAAGTAAGCAGGATAAAGGGAAGGCTCAATCCAGCCAGGATAATATGGCTGAACAGAATGAAATAATAAACTTGCCGGACAACCCCCTCCTTACAGAATTCAATCTCTTCGTTCGTAAAATGGTAACCTACATAGGAAAGGAGGAATCCGGCGGACAGGCCCATTGCCACATAGATACTCCAGCGATGCGCTTCGATCTGCTTATTCTT
>DATHZY010000292.1:0-11404 GCA_035458325.1 Saprospiraceae bacterium
GGTGCCTGGATAGCCAATGCCTGCCACCGAAGGTTTGGAATCGGTGCAGACGGTTTGATCCTGCTTCAGAAGGGAACCGATGGCGCTGACTTTTTTATGAAGTACTATAATTCGGATGGGCGCACCAGTACCTTTTGCGGCAACGGCGGAAGATGTATTGTGGCATTTGCCGCAGCCCTCAATGTCCATATGGGTAATTGCCGTTTTCTCGGCACAGATGGATGGCACGAAGGCGCTGTGCTCGACAATGGTTTGGTCCGGATTTCGATGGCGGATGTCCACCAGATTCTGTTGACTGGAGAAGAAGCCCTTATACTCAACACAGGCTCACCCCATTATATCACTTTTCGGGACCAGATAGATAACCTGGATGTATCTACAGAAGGCCGTGCTATCCGAAACAGCCCTTCATTTCTAAAAGAAGGTATTAATGTAAATTTTGTTGAACACAATGGACCGGGTGAAATAAGTGTCCGCACCTACGAGCGCGGCGTGGAAGATGAAACCTTTGCCTGCGGCACCGGGGTCGTGGCAGCAGCAATATCCTCCTCCTATGCCTCTGGTAACAATGGTCTATCCTCCTGGACCGTCCATGCTAAAGGCGGAGACCTCCGTGTCGATTTTCAGCGTGACGGAAAACAGGATTTCACCAAAGTTCACCTGATCGGCCCCGCCGTCGAAGTCTTTCGGGGTGAGATCCCGGGTCCTTGAGGCTTGACATGTTTTCCAGGCACCACAGAGGTTTTGCCCCTGCAGGGCAAAATTATTTTTTCATACCTCGGTTGTTACCGACATTTAGCCCCTACGGGGCATTAACACCTCCTACTTTTCCTTCCTTGCCGGCTATTGGCTATTGAATCATAGTTAAATCTGTCTCCCGACAGGCTCTATGCCCTATGCTCTATGCTTTTTCATTCGTCCTCGTCTCCTCCCCAGCTCATCAGCAGCCCTTTCATCTCTGAAGCAGCATGCATATCCTTAGCTTCCAGGGCTCGCTCAATCCCTGTGTGAAGCAGCCTCAGCGCTTCATTGAGGTTCCCCGCGCCTTGCAACAATTTGGCATAGTGGTAATAGGTGGCGATATAAGTTGGATGGTTAGTCACCAGGTGCTCATACATGAGGAGTGCCTGCATGGTTCCAGCTCCTTTTTCGTATTCCCTGGCCAGGGCATAGATCAGGAATGGATCATCCGGACGTTCATCCAGGAGGGCTTCGAGTTCGGTAATTCTGCTCATGTCCGACAAATGTAGCTTGTATAAACGTTTTCGACCCTGCCGGGTTTCAAATGGGAAAAAGCCAATTTTAGATACCTTTGCCATCGCAACAGTATAATCTGAACCTAGAATGAAGCTATTGGTAGCCATCAGCCAGACCCCGGAGACCACAGCCCGGATTGCCTTTAAAGACGGAGGCACGGCTTTTGACCCATCGGGGGTCAATTTTATCATGAATCCTTATGACGAATGGTATGCCCTGGTCAGGGCTCTCGAATTAAAGGAAGAAAAGGGCGGAAGTGTAACCGTCATTCATTGCGGTCCGGTAGCCAATGAGGTGACCATCCGAAAAGCCCTTGCCATCGGCGCAGATGATGCCATCCGTGTTGACATGGAGCCGGATTCAGCATACACTGTTGCCCAACAGATCGCGGCGCATGCAGCCACCGCAGGCTATGACATCATTTTTACAGGAAAAGAGACCATCGATTACAATGGGGCATTGGTTGCCGGTATGGTTGCCGGTTTGTTAAACCTTCCATTTATATCCCATGCCAGTAAGATGGTTTTCAATGGCGATAAAGCCATCGTCACCCGGGATATTGAAGGAGGGACCGAAGAAATTGAAGTCGCAGCTCCTTTTGTCGTAAGCGCTTCAAAAGGTATGGCAGAACAACGCATCCCCAATATGAGAGGCATTATGTCTGCAAAAACAAAACCGCTGCAGGTCCTGGCACCGGTTGCCGCAGAAAGTCTTGCAAAACATGTAGAATTCAGGGTTCCTCCGGCAAAGACCGCAGTAAAAATGGTTGATCCCGCCAATATGGATGAACTCGTGAGGTTACTGCACGAAGAAGCCAAGGTGATATAAAGCGTATTTAACAAATCGAAACCCGGTCATTATGATAATGGTGTTTGCGGAAACGCAGGATGGAAAGATTAAAAGGGCAGCATTGGAATCAGTGTATTATGGTTCTAAAATAGCAGCCGCGCAGGGTACTACTTGCGTTGCATTGGTCCTTGGACCTGTAGAAGATGGCGGTAAGTTAGGCTCCTACGGTGCAAAGGAAGTATGGCAGGTCAATGATGCAAAGCTTGCCTCATTTGACAGCCAGACGTATGCAGACGTAATTTCAAGAGTAGCAACGGATAAGCAAGCCAACGTGATCATCTTGCCTGACAGTTCGAATGGAAAGAGCCTGACAGGCCTGGTCGCAGTAAAAATGAAAGCGGGTGTTCTCAGCAGTGTGAATAAACTCCCGGAGTGGAAGGACGGTAAGTTGTATGTAGAGCGGGCATTGTTTTCAGGAAAAGCATTTGCTTCCTGCAGGATTGACAGCACCAATGCCGTCTTGTCAATCGCCGGTAATACATTGAAGCCGGTGGCTGAAGGAAGTGAAGTTCCGGTAACACCTCTCACTGTTGAAGTGCCTGATGCAAAAACAAAAGTATTGAGTGTCAACAGATCTGTTGGTATCGTCCCATTACCGGAAGCTGAGGTGGTTGTATCCGCCGGTCGTGGTATGAAGGACCCATCTAACTGGGGCATCGTAGAAGACCTTGCCGCTGCCTTAGGTGCCACCACCGCTTGTTCAAGGCCGGTAGCAGATAGCGGCTGGAGACCTCATCATGAGCACGTAGGACAGACGGGTATTGCTATCCGTCCCAATCTCTACATAGCAATAGGTATATCAGGTGCCATTCAGCACCTGGCCGGGGTCAATAGTTCGAAAGTGATCGTCGTGATCAATAAGGATCCGGAGGCGCCTTTCTTTAAGGCGGCAGATTACGGAGTCGTTGGCGATCTATTTGAAGTAGTACCAAGGCTGACGGAAGCCATAAAGAAATTGAAATCAGCCGGTCATTAAAAGGTTAATGGAAGCATAAGGTGATCCCAATCAGAACATTAAAGGGCCAATCACCATTTTTACATATATTTCGACATTGTAGCCAGATTACGTGGAAAAGATTGAACTCTATATAGTTACCCTGACCCATAGTGTCACCCAATCCAGCAATTATGCTGTGGTCATGGGTGAGGTAGATGGCAACAGGCGGCTGCCGATCGTCATTGGAGGCTTTGAAGCCCAGGCCATTGCAGTAGCGATGGAAGGGATGGTTCCTTCACGCCCATTGACGCATGACCTGTTGAAAAACACACTCGATACGTTCGAAATCGAAGTCACCGAAATCCTGATCAATAACCTGGTAGAAGGTGTATTCCACGCACGCATCGTCTGCATGCAGCACGGACGCGAATTTGAAATCGATTCCAGGACCTCAGATGCCATTGCGATGGCCGTCCGCTATGGATGCCCGATTTTCACCTACGATTTTATCCTCGATGCCGCCGGTGTCAGGATCGAAGAGCCACTCCCGGGCGAGTCCGAAGAAGTAAAGGAAGAATCCAAACCCAAACGCCGCCGCCGCGGTTACTCCGAATATTCCCTCGATGATCTCACCGCCATGCTCGACAAAGTCATCGGCGAAGAAGATTACGAAAAAGCCGCCAAGATCCGCGATGAGATCAATAAGCGCAAAGAAGAAGAAAGCAGTTAACAGTGAGCAGTTAGAAGTGAGCAGTTAACAACTATAGTTACGATAAAAAAAGTAGAGACGCGATTCATCGCGTCTCTACTTTTTTTTTACACCCATGTTCTTTCAATTCTCGAGACTTCAATGCAATATATTCCGCGTCTCCTGACGCATGTAATTCATTCACTACTCACAACTCACAATTCACAACTCACAACTCACAATTCACAACTCACATCACTTCGTCTGCACATTCACCCAGGTAAGAATCTGCATCAAAGCTGCCGGCGACATCGTCTGCTCAATCGTCGAATATTCCTCCGGTGATCCCGTCGTACATTCCTGGAATAAATGGTTCAGTCCTGGAAGCTCCTGTGTAGTCACTTTTTTATTTCCTCCCTTTTTAAGCGCAGCCTCAATAGCACCGAGGTTTTCTTTCGGTGGTACCTGGAGATCTTTTTCGCCATTTAAAGCGAGCACCGGACATTTTACTTTTTCCAGTGTCGGAGCGGGATCATACTGGATAAAAAACTGCATCCACGGATTCGCCAGTTGATCCACCATGGATTTTATCAATTCATCACCAGTCATACCTTCCGGCACTACAAAATCGGGGTTGTCTTTAAAGCGGGTGTTATAATATGCGGTTAGATCAGTTTTCAATTGTTCGATGTTCGAAGAGGCGGAGACAATAGCATAGGCTCCTTTGTTATAATCGTTTGACTTGGCAAGATCTTCATCACTCACACCATAGACTTTGCTGATCAGTGCCTGCTGTAACAATAACAATTCTCCTCCGGGTATGCCTGTACCGGCGAGCAAGACGATGAAGGCAATCTTTTTAGAGTTTGCCGCCACCATTGGCGCGACAATGCCGCCTTCACTATGGCCGATCAGGCCTATTTTCTTTTTATCGATTTCTTTCCGGCCCATCAAATAAGTAACACCTGCCTCCACATCTGTTGCAAAATCTTTTGAGGTGGCAGTGCCAAAATTTCCTTTTGAAGATGCCGTACCTCTGTCATCATAACGCAATACAGCTATTCCGTTCCTGGTCAGGTAATCAGAGAGGACAAGAAAGGGTTTGTGGCCTAGCAGTTCTTCATCCCTGTTTTGCGGCCCGCTTCCACTGATGAGCATCACCACAGGAAAAACTCCATCCTTGTTGGGCAACGTAAGTGTGCCAGCCAGTTCAATACCGGCCTTCTCATTTTTAAAGGTGACATCCTCTGAATGGTATGGATAGGGCTTTGTGGGCTCCTGTGGCCTTTTTAGGATTTCTTTTTCAATCACCTCACGCGTTAGGTTCATCGGAAAGGACTGACCTGCCTGGTTAAAATTTCCGGTGATCACCCCATCGCTTCCCAATACACCCTGGTATTCAATGCCGGCTGCGGGTATCGTAAATCGAATCGTGGCATCTTCAAAAGTCGTAGTCGCCACCGGCAATCCATTCGCTCCCTGGTCAGGACTATCCATAGTGGACGCATAGCCTGTCTCTGTTTTTTCAACATGAAACACCAACCTCAGTTGTGCTCCCGGAACTTTCAACATCCCATTCCACTGCCCCGTCACATCCTGCCCGAACATGACAAATGCCGATAGACTAAACATGATTGTAAATGCTACTTTTCTCATTTCCATTTCAGATTTACCTTAACAATAAATAAACTTTTAACTGCTAGTTGCTAAATGCTAGTTGCTAACTGCTAACTTCTCACTTCAGAATTCCAGGCTTTGGAATCCTTCAATTTTATTTTCGCGCGGAGACGCGGAGACGCAGTTTTTTTACTTACTCCACATTTCCAGCCTCTTCAGCCTCTTTAGCCCCTTAAGCCTCTTCAGCTTTTGCTCTCTGCTTTATGCCCTATGCTGCCCTATGCTCTATGCCCTATGCTCTCTGCTCTATGTTCTATGCTTTCTCCCACAAATGATACGGATAGACTCCCTCATCTAATAAACTTTCAAGTCTGGCACTGACAAAATCCTTGTCTTCCTTATACGTCACTCCAAACCACTCCGCATCACACTCCAATACCTGCGTTTGCCTTTCGCCGGACTGGATCAGGCTGTCAATAAGCGATGGAATATAATATTCAGATTTCAATTCCTGCCCATGGGCTCTAAAGAAGGCATCAAAATCCGCTTCGAAAAACCTAAAGTATGAAGGATAGAATCCCCACATGTTCATGGATACAGGGGTATCGGGTGTCAATACTTTAATAGTGCCATCTTCAGCAGGATAAGAGATCACACCATCCTCATCACGGCCTATTTGCTTGCATTCTTCGATGCTGGCAAGGTATCCTTCAGCATCCTTCTTGCAAACTCCCCGATTGACGGTGCCATGTTCTGAAAGGGTATTGGCAAGTTTGTAGCCAACGACACTGTATTCTTCTTTCGCTCTAGCAGTGGTAAGGAATTCAAAGAGTGTCACATAAGCTTCGGGTCCATAGTAGTCATCCGCATTGATCACCGCAAAAGGACCTTGTACAGCAGAATGCGCTACCCACACAGCATGTCCTGTACCCCATGGTTTATCCCGCTCAGCGGGATATTGGTATGGCGCTGGAAGATTAGGTAATTCCTGATAGACATAGTCTACCTCCATCAAGCCTTTGAGTTTTGGATCGAAGACTTCCCTGAATTTATCCGCAAAGTATTCGCGGATGATAAAAACCACATGATTAAATCCGGCGCGATGCGCATCATAGAGGCTATAGTCAATAATCGTTTCGCCATTGGGTCCAAAGGAATCCATTTGCTTAAGCCCGCCGTATCGGCTGCCCATACCGGCGGCAAGGACCACCAGGGATATTTTTTCAGTTTTATGCATGATCACATTTTCTTTGGTTATTGAATCCCGATCAATTGTCTGAACGAAGGATCGATTTCTGTTCCGAGTTCCAGCGCCTTTACAGCAAATTTTTGTGCAGAAGATACATCATTCAGCATATAGTAGCATCTGGACAGGTTGAGGTAATAGGATCCACTCGTGGGATTAATCCGGATCGCTTGTTCGAAGTCAGCCTTTGCCGCTTCATATCTCTTCATTTTGTTAAAGTAGATGACACCACGGTTGTTGATGTATTCTGCCTTATCCGGAAATCGGAGGATTAGTTGATTATACAAGGCGATGGCAGATTCAGATTGTCCGTTGGCATCCTGTGCCCTGGCCAGGACAAACAATGCAGCCTCTTTTTGTGGAAACAATTTGATCAATTTTTCGGCATCAGCCAATGCTTTTTCCTTCTCTTTGTTTTCAAAATAAGCACGCGATCTCCATTCCAACGCGTCCGCGTAGTTTGGATCCGTCTCAAGCGCCTTTGATAGATGCGCGATCACTTCTGGCCATTGTTGCTGATCATAGAGATCGAGTCCCTTGTTGGTCCACGCCCGAGGACTTTCCGGATATTGCTCCAGTACATTTTCCCATAATGCCTGACTGTTGTTCCACACGGGTATCCTCGTCCATGTCAAATACGCCAGTGCTGCAATCCAGGCGCCTGCGATGCCGATGATGATCCACTTGTATTTAGACAAGCTACCTTTTAACGCTCCGGTAACTTCCATAGCAAGCATAAAAAATATACCGATGTAAGGCACATACGTATACCTCTCCGCGACCACTGCATTTCCAATGGAGATGAGCTGCAGCACGAGGATCAGATTGATGAGGTAAAAGCTAAAACCAAACAGGTAATTTCTATTATGTACTTTCCACAACAGGAAGGCAACGCCAGCGATGGAAGCAGCCGTTGCAAGGTAGTAGTACGCATTGAGTTCCATAGGAAAAGGATGTAAAGCTGAAAGAGGGTAGGGTACTACTAATTTAACCAGATACCAGATCACACCATAGCCCGCAAAGCAGATCCGGTCAAGCACGCCATAGAGTTCAACGGAAGCCACTGCTTTTTTAACCTGGATCGCCAGTGTAACATAAGCGATGATGCCAGACATGATAAACATGGGTATTTTTTCAACCACCCATGACCAGTTCCATTCCCGCTTGAGATAATAATCAATAGCCAGGAGTGATAGTGGCAAGGCAATTGCCGCAGGTTTGCAAAGCAGCGATATAGCTCCAAGTACTGTTGCCAATATCAGGTATTTGTTTTGTCGAAACTGCACATACTTTACGTAGGCAATCATTGCACCGACGTAAAAGAGGGTATACAACAGGTCTTTTCTTTCTGAAATCCATGCAACGGATTCCACATGCATCGGATGGATGCCAAAGAGTAAAGCCACAATCGCACTTACCCATCTATTGCCGGAAGACAACAACCAGATAAACCAAAATACAAGTCCTGTATTGATAACATGCAACATCACACTCGTCAGGTGATAGGACATGGGGCTGAGCTCTGCAAACTGATAATTGATCGCAAGACTCAGTATCGTCAATGGGTGATAATTGGATACGACTGGTGTTGTGAAGATGGCTTTCAGTCCATCAGCATCCAGCGATTTAAGCAATGGATTGCTGGTGACATACAACACGTCATCCCAATTTGTAAACCCATTCTGAAGTGCGGGAAGAAAGAGGACAAAGGTAATGGCCAGTACGGAAGCCAGCCAAATCCATGCGGATGGTTGGGATATTGGCGAAGATGCCTTTTTGGGGACCTTTTTTAAAGGTTTAGGATTGGTTTTTTTGTTTTGCTCCTTCATAGAGATTAGGTTCAAAATTAAAAGAAATCTGCTGGGGATTAGATTTATATATTTTATTTTGTAATTTGTCACCATCGGCAACCTCGCCTGGCCGGATCTAAATTCAAATAACATGTATACATCTTTCAATGTATCCCGATGGATATTGGCTATTGGCCTTTTTTGGATTGGCCAGTCGATAAGTGCACAGACCATCTACTTTGTCAACCATAATGCCGAGCCGGGAGGTGATGGCAATACGTGGAATACGGCATTCAGGGATCTGCAAACAGCACTCGATAGTGCTTGTCTGCATGCACCGGCCGAGATCTGGGTGGCCGCGGGCACCTATTATCCTTCACAAAATGTAGCTGGAAATTCAACAAGTGCGACTGACAGGTCCAATACGTTCAGGATGTGCACCGGCGTCACTTTGTATGGCGGCTTTGTTGGTATCGAGTCAATGCTCAGTGAAAGGGATTGGCTGGTCAATCTCACACGCCTGAGCGGTGATATTGATAGGAATGATATGATCGATACGAACGCATACAATGTGGTCACCTTCCTGGGAACAGGTAACACAACTTCACTGGATGGTTTTACAATATCATCGGGTCACGCCAATGTCCGGGATAATATTGTGACCTCTGAGTTTTCCGGAGGTGGTATTTTTATGGAAGGGTCGGAGGCGACAATACGAAATTGCATCATTGACGGAAATGCAGCACTGACAGGCGGAGGTATTTTCACAACTTCAAGCACCACTATGATGGATAATTGTCAGATCATCAATAATACGGTCACCGGTGATTTCGGATGGGGTGCAGGAATAGCCAATATTGAAGGAAGTGTTGCTGTGCTTGAAAACTGTATTCTTGAAAATAATGTCGCGGATTCCTATGGAGGAGCTATCTACAATTTCGATACGGCTGAAGTCAGGTTGTTAAACTGTACCATTCGGCTAAATCACGCGCAATCAGGCGCCGGAGTATATATTGGTTCTAATTCAACGGCCTATCTCGATTCTTGTCATATCAGTGAAAACAATGTATCGGAAAATGGAGGGGGTGTTTTTATCGCGGACAATTCTGAATCGGAAATTTACCGCTGCACATTTTTTCATAATGTAGCACTGATAAGTGGGGGAGGGATTTGTTTAAACCGGCTCACCGGACTTTACATGTTTGAAAGTAAGTTGGAAGCGAATCAGGCTTTAAATGGTGGAGGTATCTATGTGAACGGATATGCCGAATGTGCCCTTGTGAACTCTTCATTACTCGGTAATGAAGCAACAAGTAACGGTGGTGGAATGTACAATCTATCCACTTTCGCCATCCTGACAAATTGCCTGATAACCGGCAATTATGCCAATGGACATGGAGGAGCAATTTTCCATTCTTCTGATGATTTTAACCCGGCTACAATAAGTAAGTTTACCAATTGCACCATATCAGGTAATGGGTGTGTTGGAGAAGGTGGCGGCATGTATAATGAAAAAGAGACAGTCATTGAAGTGGCAAACAGTATAATCTGGAACAACGTTGCCGCAGATAGTACAGACAATACTAAGAGTTCGATTGTTAACAAAGGCAGAGCAGAGGTTTATGCAAGTTATAGTCTCATTCAAAATTCAGGAGGAAGTGTTGCATGGGATCCCGCCATTGGAACAGACCTGGGTGGTAATCTTGATCAGGATCCGCTCTTTGTAGAGAATGTAGATATCATGGTTTTGCCCAATAATACCGGGGATTTGCATCTCCAACAATTTTCGCCTGCGATCAATGCGGGTACGCTCGATACGGCCCAACTTGATTTGCCTCTAACGGATCTTGACGGCCATCCCCGATTTGTCCATGACAGGATTGATCTGGGTGTCTATGAATTTCAGCAGGATATCAACCTGCCTGAATGCAGCATCACCGGACCGCTGCAAGTTCTTTCGTATGCCAACCAGTTGTATTCCGGACCTGATAGCATGGATAGCTACACATGGAGTGTGGAAGGCAATGGCGTGATTATAGGTCCTGATGATCAACAATCGGTCACCATCGTCGCCGGGGCCATGAATTCTTTCCTGGTGATATTGACGACCACAGATGCATTGCAGGATAGTTCGACTTGTGCGGTGACTACAAATATTCAGGTTGATTGCAGCCTTTACGATAATGTCGAAGTATTGTATGTAAACCCGAATGCCACAGGAACCAATTCAGGCTTATCGTGGGCTGATGCTTTTACAAATCTTACAGATGCTTTTCAGATAGATTGTGCAGGGTCTAAAGAGCTATGGGTAGCTGCCGGCACGTACTACCCGACAACCCTCAGAAATAATTACGAAGCTTCTTTCAATCTAGAAAATGGTCTGGCCTTTTATGGCGGATTTGCAGGCACAGAATTGACCTTGGAGGAGAGGGATATTGAAAGCAACCCTACGATTTTAAGTGGTGATATCGACCAGGATGGTGACTTGAGGGGAAATGTATACAACGTTGTCAACGGATCAGCTACAGATGCTACTGCTGTGCTGGATGGTTTCATTGTTTCGGGTGGAAGCGCTCAATGGATTGTATTTCAATTCTTAGACTCCTATGAAGAAAGATCTTCAGGTGCAGGACTCTTTATCTTTCAAGGGAGCCCGACTATTTCGAATTGTGTTTTCACAGGTAACAAAGCTTTTCAAGGAGCAGGTTGTATGAATATCGGAGGATCTCCCCTCATGACCAATTGTACCTTTAGTAGCAATGGAACTCAATTTATCGGAAGAGGCGGAGGAATGTTCAATGTGGCTAATGCCTCTCCGGTCTTGACCAATTGCAACTTTAATGCAAACACTGCAGATCAGTATGGAGGTGGAATGATCAACCGGAATTCTTCTCCGACCTTAACTAATTGCATTTTCTTCGATAATCAGGTTTTCTCAAGTGGTGGGTATGGAGGGGGCATGAGCAATTTTGAATCTTCTCCAATTTTAACAGATTGTAGGTTTACGAATAACAGCGGTC
>DATHZY010000293.1:0-3318 GCA_035458325.1 Saprospiraceae bacterium
AAGCGTCCAGGTAGTCCTGGTTAATTCTGCACTTGTTTCGATGCCATAGAAACTTAATTGAGGATCACAAAGATCTACCTGCTGCATCCCAAAGAGTTCATAGAATTGACCGGATGCAGGATTGGCAAACCATGAAAAGAGGAGGATAAGGATGATAGAATGGAATTTCATTGAAAATTGGAATATGCGGAGTTTATGCTATAAAGATACAGAAGCAGAGATACAACCTATGCTTTTGGTGCTGCCTGCTCTCAGAGCACTATATCTCAAATAATACCATGGGTACGATGAATGCACCAGGGCCTCAATTCCTCCCCAATGCGTTTCAGCCCCAATTATATCCGTTTCAACGCCTACCTATTTGATCTTAATGCTCCCTGGCCAAATTTTGCGGTATCAAAAGCAAATAAAAAATGAGATTCATATTGTTTTCACTCCTTTGGTTGTTGGCAACGTCCGGAACATCCCAGGAAATCATAAAAGCTTACGACAGGATAGGCATACTCGTCGGAGGACAACAAACACACCTGCTTGATCAGCAATTTTCCCCACTGATCTACAGGGCCAACGAAATCAGTTTTAAGCTTTACTACGAAGCTGAACATCATCGATCCAACTGGAATGCATCGATCGATGCAGCCACCGGTAGCCTCTATCCACCGCAGTACGCAGGCAGGATGGCCTACAACACAACGGAGGATATTGATGGACAAATCACTACGGATTCCTTTCTGGTCAGGGGGAACACACGCACCCTGAACCTGCAATTTGGTTATGCGTATGATATCGTGCAATCCGGACCATGGGAAATAGCTGTTGGTGCTACCGTGCGAAACCAACTCATGTATCCAACCACCTTTGTCAATATCGGCATCATGAACGCCGCTTCCCTGCTCACGACAATAAAGGCAACGTATGCCATTGATGGCCGCAATCAATTGAGCCTGTGTGCCGGAATACCGGTGATTGGATTCAATACCCGATTCCCCTATAGTGGCACTGTATCGCTGCCCAACCAGACACTGCTGGAAGCCTTTTTTGACGGAGGGACACAATTTGTCTCGCTTGGAAAATACAGTCAGGCCAATGTCAACTGCACCTGGCGGATGGCTTTATCTGAGAAAATGGGGATAGGCCTGCAATATGATTTTATGTGGCAGCGGTATACGACCCCTGCACTTCTCAAACAATATGCCGGCAGGATCGGCGCAACTATTGATATCAACTTTTAAACTACATCCAATGAAAAATATAATCATCCACCATTCGAAACTCCTCCTGTTATTTGCATCCATGTTTTTCATTTCTTCATGTGAAGAAACGCTGATCGGACCGGAGGTGCTCAATACTCCACAGACTAACTTTGAAGAAATGTGGAAAAGTTATGATCAGTATTATGGATTATTTGCGGTCAAAGAAGTGGATTGGCAAGCTACCTATGCTACGTATGCGCCGTTGATCGATGACCAGACCACGGATGAGGAACTGAAAGACATCTTTCACGAAATGATTGACCCGCTCAACGACAATCATACATTCATCATCACATCAGAGAATGAACCACGTATCGAATCCGGCATCTTTGATACCCTCAAGGTGCAAACTGATTTTTCCCTTGACCTGATCCCTGCGTATGTGAGTGACTTTACCCACTATGGTGCGGCGATTGACTACGGAACCCTGGAAGGAAACATCGGATATATACATCTCGGCGATTTTATTCCTTCGCAAAAATATTTTGGAGACGCGCTGGATCACATCCTTGGCAAACTCAAGGATACAGATGGCATGGTCATCGATATCCGTGACAATGCGGGAGGAAGTGATGCTGCTGCTCAATATGTGGCAGGGCGGTTTGCTGCTGAAACAAAACTTTACATGACCGTACGGAAGAAAAGCGGTCCCGGGCCAAATGATTTTACCCAGGCGATTCCCTGGCATGTGGATCCGACAGGGGGTACCCGTTTTACAAAGCCTGTGGTCGTGCTCACTTCCAGGTGGACACAGAGTGCAGGAGAAACCTTTATGCTGGCTATGCAAGAGTTGAGTAATGTTACACAACTCGGCGATTATACATCAGGTGCTTTTAGTGATAACATAGCACGGGAGTTACCCAACGGATGGTTTTGCTTTATGAGTATCGGTGATTACAGGGCGGCTGATGGAAAAAGTTATGAAGGTATCGGTGTAAAGCCCGATGTGTGGCTGGTCAATTCAAAAGCGGATATCCAGTCCGGAAAAGATATCGAACTGGAAAGAGCCATGGAAATACTTTGATCAAATCACTTAGGTTTGCATCGTGGATGCCACATGGAATTTGTCAAGCTGAACTAACTTAAGAACCACATGGGGTGGCGTACAACCAGGCTGGATGACCGGTATCTCCGATGGGTCGGGATGATCTTGCTATCGATCCTCTATACCACGGCGGTCAATCTGCCGGCGATGATCGAGCAAAACCGGCCATGGTGGAAACAGTACCTGACGGATTTTATTTTTGTCGTGATCTGTTGGACCATCTCCCGGGAGATCATCATCCTGTCCAGGAGATTATTTCCCGGAGTCAGGCATACGGCGCGGCGTGTCCTGATGCTTTTCTTCAGTACAGTGATTGTTTCGTTTGCAGAGGGTTTTCTGATTGTTTATTTTTTCAATTACACCAACTATTACGAACTGAGTTTCACCCTGTCAGATTTTTTCTATACCAGTGGACTCATCCTTGTCTTTTCGATGATGATCATGGCGATCTACGAGTCGCTATATTCACTGGGGGAATGGAATAAACTGGCGGTGGAAGCAGAGGCCTTGAAGCGACAGAACCTACAGAGCCAGCTGGAATCGCTAAAGGAGCAGGTGAAGCCACATTTTCTCTTCAATAGCCTCAGTACATTAATCGGACTCATTGATGAGGACAAGGACCGCGCGAAGAAATTTGTAGAAGAGCTGGCTTTTGTATACCGTTACTTGTTACAAAGCAGCGAGAAACCTTTGATCCCCCTATCGGAAGAGTTGGCTTTTATTAAAGCTTATTACTTTCTTTTAAAGACCAGGTTTGATGAAAGGCTTTTGCTGGATATTTATGTGGGAAAAGAAACGGCACAACTAATGTTACCCCCATTGACCCTGCAGATCCTGCTGGAGAACGCGGTAAAGCACAATGTCATATCCCAGGAAAACCCTTTGCGCGTAGTCATCGCAGAAAATAATGGAAATAAAATAGTCTTATCGAATACCCTTCAACGAAGAGCACAATCTGTTGTTTCTACACAAACAGGGTTGGCTAACCTGGCAGCAAAATATCAGCTCATGCAGCAGCCC
>DATHZY010000294.1:0-3172 GCA_035458325.1 Saprospiraceae bacterium
CCAACGAACGGACCTACCTCGAAGAAGTGCTGGCGATGATCAGCCATCCCCTCACGCAGCAAAAGACAGTGTAAAAGACTGCGTCTCTGATGGAAGAAGAAAAATCCCCCAGCCTGTTTGCAAACCTCCTTCCCGAAAGCGAAGCCATCCTTGACGAACCGGCCTTGCTGGATTTATTTACCACGCGTGTTGAGGAATTAATGCGTGACGATCTTGATTTATTATTGAGTTCGCTCTATCGCCTTGATGTGGAAGAGTATAAAATACAAGATGCCTTGCGGTCTGCAGACATGCCTCCGGCTCGAGGGATCGCCAAATTGATCATTGACCGACAGAAGGAGAAGATCAGGACTAAGAAAGAGTATTCAAGTGGGAAAAGGCAAGAATGGAAAGGTTTGTGAATTCAAAACTTCAATTAGAATAATACGCATATAATCATCTATCTACTTAATGCAGTTATTGTAGGTTAATGTGCTACAACAACTTTTTCAATTTGCAAATAGCCTGTGTCATCTGTAATCCTGCAAATGTAAATCCCCGAAGTCAGGTCACTTAGGTCTATTTCCGTTTGTTTGGATGAAAGTACCAGGCTTCCATGGGTATCGTAAAGAGAAACTTCAATGTTCTTTATATATTCATTTTCAAAAGATACTATTCTTAAATAATCGAATGCTGGATTTGGAGCTACTTTGTACTGATTCCCTTTAACTCCTACTTCACCGTGGTCAGTTGAAACCCAAATAGAATCACATAGTGGTTCACCCAATTGACCAAGACGATAATTTGGGAAATGAGGAAGTGTAAAATTATTTATTGTCGGCAGTTTTATACTATGTTGCTCAAAACGGCATGCTAGTCCTTCGCTATCTGGTTCTTGAATAACATGTAGATATTGAGATCCATTAACTGCATTCACTATTATCTTGTTGTTAGGGGTGCGTTCCATGAAAAAGAAAGCAGTAGGAAGCGGGTCGCCAAAACCGTCGTAATCTGCAATATGGGTAAGGCTATTTTGTATATTTTCTTCCATTAGATCTAATTGAAATAATGAAGTATTATGATTCACATACAAAAAGCGGCCACTTGGTGAAAATTCGCACCCTCCACTTATAAAATCTCCGAATGGTATATCAATATGTTCAAAATTACTCAATACACCAGTTTCGCGATTGAAATCATATAAAAAAAGACCATTTTCAGGATGGTACCAAGCAAATCGATCACCGCTAGGAGAAAACTTACCTTGTCCGCCTTCTGCAATTGGGCTAGTGTTTATTCCAATGAACTGTTTCCCGAAGTACTGTGGCCCAGATTCATTCAGCAGAATAAGATTAAATGAATTTCCCCATCTATCGGGAGTAACTAGCCACCAATCATGTCCATTAGCATGTTTTGTGGCAGTAAGCGGCGTTGTAATTAAATTTGTATCAATAAGGATAGGGATATTTTTTTCAACTACTTTGCCATAACCGGAATTCAAATGCATATTAATCTTTGTATAGTATAGATATTGTGACTGAACAACGATTATAGAATTAGGATTGGGGTTAAATTGTAATGAAATATGGAATAAGTAATAAATGGAATCATTGTATGAATCGGGAATAGAGATCATATTTTGGAAACCAACGTATCCACTATAAGGGCAACCAAACTCGTATACTTCGCCAGGATTTAACGAATCTCCATTCTCCATAATTACATCTAATTTATTATAAACGGCACATCCATTAGAATAGAATATTAATTCTCCTTCTTTTGACGACATAGATGCATTTTGAAAGGAAATTCCTACACTTTTGGGATGAAGCTCATACGACGGAGGTGAAGTATTAAAATCTATTTCACAGCCGCCATATTTGTCCGTGGTTACTGTATCAGTATCCATATCACCCATTATCCATACAAAATTGTACTTGCTATCACAATACGTTTGACTATTTACAGCAGAACTAAAAACAAATGATAATAGTATAATCATCCCAATTTCTCTCATTTCGATCATTATCTAGCAATTACAAATTTATTAACCTAAACGAAAATCATCTTCTCTTCCAGGAGAATGATTTGCAATCAAGGTCATCTACATTTCAATTCCTTGATCTCGCATCCCCATTCACATCCCCGATCTTTATACCAATAAATCCCACATCCCCATTGCTCTTATCAAGGTATTCAATGTTGCGGAGTTCTTTAAAGAGATTTATTTTTCCACCGTTCATCACCTGGGACATGGGGCCAAATCTCCAGCTTGTATTATTAGGGAAAGCAGAATAGATACCAAGTAATACTTTACGCAGGATGACCAGATCATATACATTGACTGTTCCGCTACAGGGCTTCTATTTTTTCCTTCGCCTTCGTCTCAGCCTTTTTTAGTGGGGTTAAAACCCCACTTTACAAAATCGGTCGTGCCTACGGCACTTGGATCGATGATTTGCAATCATCGATCTTTGTAGAACTGTTAGAGCATACTTTTAGCCTCTTTAGCCCCTTCCGCCTCTTTCGCCTTTTGAGTACCATTTCCGCAGCCCCAAACTTTTTCCACTTTTCACTTTTCGTTTTTCATTTTTCACTTTTTGAGCCCGATCTCTCTCAACCTCTCATTCAAATACTCCCCCGCCGTAATCGGCTCATAAGCCAAAGGTCGCTCCGCTGTGACGGTACCTGGAAGGCAAGTGAGATCCATTTCACTCTTGGGGTGAAGGAAGAAAGGAATCGAAAGCCGGGGACGGTGCCACTCCTCACGGGGTGGATTGACGACGCGGTGCGTTGTTGATTTGAGATAGTTGTTGGTGAGGCGCTGGAGCATATCACCGACATTGACGACGATTTCATCTTCGCCGGGGACGATATCGAGCCACTGGTTTTTAAGATCAAGGATCTGGAGCCCACCTGCTGAAGCACCCACTAAGAGCGTGATCAAATTGATGTCTTCATGCTGCTCAGCACGTATTGCTGTTTTAGGTTCAGAAGTGATCGGCGGATAATGAATCGCGCGGAGGATGCTGTTGCCTTCATGGATTTTTTCATCAAAGTATCTTTCGTCAAGGCCCAGATACACAGCTATCGCATGCAGCAGCTCCCCACCGGATGCTTCGAAGGCTTTGTATAATTCTACGCCGGTCCTGGTAAAGGCGGGTACTTCAGCCACGGTAATGTTTTCCGGATA
>DATHZY010000295.1:0-5214 GCA_035458325.1 Saprospiraceae bacterium
ATCCCTGGAATCTTCGAAGTGGTCCTGGATAGCAGTACCTGAAAGGGTGGTATCATATACTGCCACTTCGTCGATCAAACCACCAAAATAATCCGTCTGGGATACACCATCCTTACGGGCACCCAACATCCAGTTCTCTGATGGATCTGACCAATTGCCGGTAACACCAGCAAAGGTGTGTGTATTGATCATCACTCCATTCTTGAATCCCGCCAGATTTCCGGAAAGGCTATCCCACGTGAAGGCGAGATGCTGAAATCCATTGCCCAGCACACCATACGTTTGTTCCTGGCCATTGAGGTGAACAATAATATCATTATCAAGGCCGTTCGGAACCAGCATCAGCCTGAATTCATTGGCGCCCCATACCTTGGAAAGGACACATTGCGTGCCATCAGGTCCTGCGCTGTTCAACCATAATTCAAGGGTTGATTTTGAGGTCAATGAAAAATCCGGAAGTATAGCATAATCTGCTTCATTCCGATTCATCTTCAATGCACGATGCATGTAGAAATTCTTATCCGGTTGTGCGAGGAAGGTGGTACCGGTGCCATAGCTGGCAGATTCAATCGAGTAGTAACCATCTTCGTTAGAGATACCCGCAGTACGCACGGGAGGTCTATCTGCATCAAATTGAGCTCCGCAGAAATATAGTTTATGACGCTTGATGATGTCATATGATTTTTCCCCCAGCTCTTCGTCCATCTTCCAGTAATGCGAAAGGAAAGGTGTTTGGGAAGAAGCTGTTCCTTCCATCACCTGTCCAAAATCGAGTTCGTCGAGTTTGCGTTGATAGATGCGCAACTCATCCAGACGGCCATCCCATTCACCATGTCCTGCAATTTGCAATGTGTCCGGTGAAGAAAGGGCCACCATGGGCGCGATTGAATGGAGTACACCATCAAGATACAACCTGCCCTGATGGCTATTGCCATCAAAACTGAGTGCTACATGGTGCCAGCTATTCTTAGTACTATCCGGAAAGGTGGCAACCAGGAAAGGAGTGCCGGCTGCTGATGCGGATACTTCTACGCCTTCATCTCCTGTTGAGCTATTTATAGCTCGGATATACAATGGAGAAGGGCTCATATGAATCAAGCTGGCATCGCCGGATGCTTCATCTGTTTTGACCCAGAAGGTCATCGTCCAGTCATCACCAGGTGTTGGCAGGAATGGATTTTGTAAAGCAGTTGCAATGGCAAATGCCTCATCTTCATCTCCAAACTTTGCGGAAAATCCTTGCATCGGAGTCAATGTCACTAATGCATCCGGCACCGGACTGCCACTTAATGTGGAAATCCATCCGGTCACGACACCGTTAGGCACCTGAAATCCTAATGCATCGCTTGATGCACCTTCACCATACGCATTCAATCCGCGTACCGTGTATATATAGGGTCGACCGGGGATGACATTAAAGTCATTGTAGTTGCGGATATTGGCTCCCACGGTGGCAAGGAAAACGCCATCACGATAAATGTTAAAGCCCTCATTTGGTGATGGGCCGAGTGCATCAATCTCCCAGGCCACCTGAATGCGATCCAGCAGGTCACCTTGTGTGGCAACCACTTTCAATGCAAAAGGTGCAAGTAAGAAGCGTGAATAAAAACCCACGGTGGAGTTGTAATTCAAGTCTTCCATGTAGCCTACAAACGTTTGCCCTACGGCTATTGACGTTCGGTAAGATTGACTTTTGGAGCGAGCCTGGCTGCCATAATTAAAAAAGGCAGTGCCCGAAAAACCATTTGTATCCACGACCACTTCCGGGCCGCAGGAGCTTTGTGCTGACAACGGAATCCCGAAGCAGGAGCACAAGGCTATCATTAAATACAAGATGTGATTATATCGCATGATCTCTTTTTTTTAAATGTGAAATAAGTAGCTTCATGCGGGGATTATTTCACCCATACTTCGATCATACCTACACCATATCGTTCGTTGTTAGTGTCTTCGTCCAGGGCGGCTCCGAAATACAACCAGAAGCTGTTACCGCTCTTGAAAAACATCATCTCACCCGTTTTAGAATAATCAGTTTCCTCGGTATTGCCATTGCCTTCATAATTATTTGCTAACCGAAAAGCAGATGTATTAAAGTCGCCCGTTTCATTTAAATAGGATGGAAAGTCAGACCAACCAACACGCATCTGGCTTCCATTGGCACCATCGGCAACTGCAGCCCATCCACGGTCATCATCACCATAGCCCCATGTATCAATAAAGTGATACCTGAATTTCACCTTGATCTGTGTAAATGCTCCGACACCGGACAAGTCAAATAATTTTTTCAACACCTGTTTGTTGTCAGCCGGATAGAGATACAATCCCGCAAAATTTGTGCTTACCCCTTCGATAGGAGCTGCACCTGCACTGGATGGATTGTTCCATCCAAGATTTTCATTTTGCAAAGGGTTGTAGACACTCCATCCGTTAGCGCCGCCTGTGAGATCATCATTGGCCACCAGTCTCCAGTCGTTCAGCCCATTGTAAGTCACTTTACCTTCATTGGGTAATGTAAGGTTGGTCGTTGACAAATTGCCTGTCACCGCCACATTGCCTGGGGTAGCGGCAAGTACTTCTGTATTGTTGGCATACAAAGCGACTCTCCCATTGGCTGTTGAAAACAATCCACTATCCTTATCCCCGTTATTGCCGGAAAAAGCATACCCAGCATGGCTGGCTCCGTTTAATCCCGGTGCACCGCCTTTGGCCAATACACTACCATTGACTTTCACACTGTCGGCGAGGATCAGACCACTGCTCGGAAATTGATTGGTGACACCGATCAAGGACAATGCGTATGGCGCAGAAGTCAATTGAATGCGTGGTGTTAACTCAGAGGAACCTATGGTCACACCCAGGTAATAGACCTGATTGAAAGGAACATTCAATGTGGTGGTATTTCCCAGGATGGTACTGTAGATACCGCTGCTGACCTCTACCCCACTTTGCGTCTCTGTCCAGAGCGCACTACCGCCTACAGGAGCAGCATAGAGCTTAAAAGTGATATTATATGTGCCATCTTCCACAGCTACCCCGTTTGATTTCTTTAAGATACCCTGGATACTGAGGGATGCCTGAGCTTCAAGAAAAGCCAGGTTGGTACTAAAAAAGACAAAGGCAGTAACCAACAGGATTAGAAAGACTTTGCCTGACAAGAGCAGTGAACTGCATGAGGACCATGTTACATTTTTCATTTGAAGTGGTTGTTTAATAGGTTAGAATATAGATAAAGTGCTGATCGGCAGGCTGGTGCATGCAAATTGGGTGGTATGCAAAAGGGAAAAAAGTGGTTTGAAGTGGGTGCATCACGCAGCCTGTCCTTCAGCATCGTAAAATTGCTGACAGGTCACGAAGGGGCATGGTAAAATGGGCTCAATCTCAGGTAATCTCGTTTCACGGCATGAAAGCGTGACATCGGTTTCGTTGCATACAAGAAACGACCTAATTGCTAATGCTCATTAAATCAGTTACTTAGAAATGGAGCCCGGCAGGATGCCGAATTCTTCGAAGAAAATTTTTGAAAAGTAGGAAGGGTCCTTGAATCCTACATGATAGGTAGCCTCTGCCACAGTCGTATGCCCATTTTGTAATAGTGTTCTGGCTTTTGTCAGGCGGTAGGTACGGATCAAGTCCGAAGGTGAGGTGTCTGTCACAGCTTTCATTTTTCGGAAAAGCTGTGAACGGCTCATACCTAGCTCCAGGCAGAGCTGGGGAAGTGCAAAATCTTCGTCAGGGTATTTGGCTTCGATAATGCTTTTTACTTTGGAAATGAAGGCATCTTCAATCTCAATGGCTTCAACGAACCCTGGATCCCGATGCGGTAGTTCCTGGCTGATTTTCAATACCTTGGAAAAATAGGTGGCTAACCGCCGACGATTGTCAAGCAAGACGCTGATCTGCAAAAGGAGTTCTTCGACATTAAATGGTTTGGCCAGATACGCGTCGGCTCCGCGACGAAGACCAGCCAACCGCGATGCTGCATCGGCTTTGGCCGTTAACAGGATGATTGGAATGTGACTTGTCCGTTCATCGTTTTTAAGCGCATCACACACCTGATATCCATCTTTCTCAGGCATCATCACATCACTGATGATGAAATCAGGAATCAGTTCAATCGCCTTGTCGATCCCGATTTTACCATTGTAGGCGACCATGATCTGGTATTCATTTTCCAGGCAGCTCTTAAGGTAGGTTACCACATCCGGATTGTCTTCGATGATGAGCATTTGTGGTAACGTTGTATCCGACTCGGCAGCCATTTCCTCCTTTAACATCGGATTGCTCAGCGGGACAGACAGTCCAGAGGCAGTTATATGCACATGATTCGGGACAACAGGCTGATTGTTTGTAATGGGTAAATGTACATACATACTTGTTCCTCTACCTATTTCACTTTCCACCGAAATCGTACCGCCCATTAGTTTCACGAGTTCCTGGGTATGTGCCAGACCTATTCCGGTTCCCTGGGCGACGCGCGTAGTTGTATTGTCTGTCTGGTAAAACCTGTCAAATATATACGGCAGATCCTCCTGCGCAATACCAATACCTGTATCCGTCACCTGGATGCCCAGTCTTCCTTCTACTTCGGTCAATTTAACCAGGATGTCGCCACCGGAGGATGTAAATTTCAAGGCATTGGAAATGAGGTTAGTCACCACCTGCTTGATTTGCTCAGGGTCAAAATCCATCATCAGTGTTTCAAGGCTGGAGTAAAAGCGAAGGGATAAATTCTGTCCATTCGCATAACTCTGGAATGATTCAGTGACATACCGAAGGTAGGGCACGATGTCACTTTGCCTCAATTGAAGTTTAAAGGATTTACTTTCCAGCTTGGAGAGATCCAGCAACTGATTGATAAGGCGTAATAAATTTTTACCATTGTTTTCAATCAATTTCAACGCGTTGGACACTTTTCCTTTATCCTTTTCTGCCATTTTGTTTTGCCAGGTCCCGGCTTCAAGCTGATTGGTCATCCCGAGTATCACGGTGAGCGGCGTGCGGAATTCATGGGTGAGGTTGGTATACACCTGACTCTTGAAGGTGTCCAGTTCTTTCAGTCTGTTGGCTTCTTCAAATTTCATTTTGAGTTCTTGTTGCAGACGGATCCGTTTTTTAAAAAAATAAAAAATCGCATACGCCACAGCCATCAGCAGAATAAAATAGGTACTGTAGGCCCACCAACTTGCCCACCATGGCGGCAGGATCGTAATGCCC
>DATHZY010000296.1:0-3015 GCA_035458325.1 Saprospiraceae bacterium
TTCCTTTCCGAAAGCATATCTGCGGATCAGTTCACGATTTTCGCGTTGATCGAGGAAGAAGCCTGTCTTCTGTCCTGTTTCCACATTGATTGAAAAAGCAACACCTCCTTCATGCACGATGAGCTCGCCTGGTGAAGCACCCTGCACCCATGCATCTGTGATACGATGTGCAAAGTTTGAGGGCAGTGATTCTTTACTTTTAGAATACACCGATTGAATGGGTATTCCTGCAAGTTTAACAAGTGCTTTGGCGATCATCGGGATCGCCTTATACATGCCGATAGAATGGGCCTGTACGACAGCCACAGGTCCGTAGACATCAATAATCAATCCCGGGAGTTGGTCCCCTTCTCCATGTACCAGGCGAAAAGCATCTGTGTATCCCGGCATGATCATGCCTAAAGAGCGCCTGTATTGTGCTGCTGCTTCGAGTCTTGACTGCCAGAAGTCCTGGTCCGGGTTGACCTCTTCGAAAGCGATCAGGCGGATGGCGAGGCTGCTATCCTGATAATGTCCTGTACCCAGCACCTGACCTCTTGAATCTTGCACTATGACAGTATCCCCGTCAGCCAGCCCTTCTGTCCCTGAGAGTATAGCACGTGAAAAGATCCAGGGATGACGGCGGAGCACAGATTGCTCGCGGCCTTTATGAAGTTTGATGATGTGCATGGGGGGTAAAGGTACTTTATCAATTCTGCATCGGCTTGAACTGATGCAGGAATATGAAAACGCTTTTTCGTGGTTCTTTTAGTTGTACCACGAAATGTCGTTGGAATAACTTTCTTGTTTTCCTGACAAAACATTGTAAATCAAATTATTAGTGATACTGGCATCTGGTTCGCTTATCCTCCTTCAAAACATGAATACAATAAGGAGCAATCAAAGCATTGGATGAAGCAATCGTATCCACCATTAAAAAGTGTAATTAATTATCTAACCATACTAAATCTAAATCAACATGAAAAACATTAAGCAAAGATTCGCCGTATTTGTATCAGCAACGATCATCTTGTTGAATTCCGCTACTGCACAAACTCCTGTTTTGGTGAGGAATGAAACAGACCTTACCCATCAAACCAGCATGCCGGGGGCCGTTAAATCCAAAACCATTGTATTTATTACGGGGGCCTTTGTGAGCAACACATGCTGGGATGAATGGAGAACCTATTTTGAGAGCAAGGGGTATACGACGCTCGCACCACCCTGGCCCGGTAAAGAGGCTGATGCTGCTACCTTACGGGCCCGTCACCCTGATGCTGCGTTGGCTGCTGTTACCCTGAATGATGTACTTGAGAGTTACACCAAAATCATTGAATCCTTACCAGAAAAACCCATCTTGATAGGGCATTCCTTTGGCGGCGCCATTAGTCAGGTCTTACTAAACCGAGATCTGGCCGTCGCCTGTGTAGGTATACATGCTGCCCCACCGAAAGGCGTCTTTCCGTATGAATTTAAATTCCTGCGATCAGGCTTTAGTTCACTGGGTCTGTTTACTTCCCTTGACAAAACCTACATGATGCCCTTTAAGAAATTTCAATTTGCCTTCGTGAATGGGATGCCGCTGGAAGAACAACAAAAAGCATACGAGGCGCTTGCTATCCCTGAATCCAAAAGGGCAGCCAGGGGAGGCCTTTCAAAAGCAGCCTATGTGGACTTTAAGAAAGAGCATGCACCCTTATTGCTCCTGGCGGGTACTGAAGATCAGATTATCACCGATCACCTATGTAAAAGAGTCTATAAAAAATATAAAACCCCAAACTCTATTACTGACTATGTCGTGAAAGACCGGAATCACTTTGTTTTGGGACTGCCCACCTGGAAAGAAGATGCAGATTATATACTCCAGTGGATAAACACCCTGCCTGCTCAAGGATCAGATTCACTCAGTAACAGTAAATCGAGCTTCTAATCAAATACAGCATCACCGATGAAGACAATCCTCTTGAATTAAATAACGTGGAAAAAAGAAAGTCATATGAAAAAATTGTCAGTAGCCACCAATATCGTGGCAGGAAGATTTGAAGCCAGCACAAGTCTGGTAGCAGCGATTAATACCGTGGATCCAGCTGAAGATCCGGCTCTTGAATATCAAACAAAATCATTCCTGAATATGCTCAATATCAGTGGGGGAAAACCAATGGAACAAATGGTACCTATAGAAGCACGTGCCATCCTCACAGAAGCACAAAGTTCAGTCACTGTAGATGTTTCGGGTGTGGAAATTTCGAGGAAGACGATTACGGAGGATGGATTAACAATCCCACTAACCATCGTTCGTCCTTCCGGCATTGAGGGTGTGTTGCCTGTGTTTATGTTCTTTCACGGAGGTGGATGGGTCATCGGTGATTATCCGACTCATGCAAGATTTATTCGTGATTTGGTTATCAGCTCAGGTGCACTTGCAGTGTATGTGGACTATACGCGTTCACCTGAAGCGCGATATCCCGTCGCCCTCAATGAATGCTATGCGGCTACAAAATGGGTTTCGGAAAATGGGAACCAAATAAATGCGGATGGAAAACGTCTGGCTGTAGTTGGCAACAGTGCAGGCGGAAATCTTGCAGCGGCTGTAGCACTGATGGCAAAGAACAAAAAGGAACCTGAAATCAAATTCCAGGTTTTGTTTTGGCCTGTTACAGATGCATTCTTCGAAACGGAATCTTACAATATGTATGCAACGGGGAGGTTCCTGACGAAAAACATGATGAAATGGTTTTGGAACAACTACATGCCAGATAGCCAGGATCGTGAACAGATATTTGTATCTCCGTTGAAAGCTACCTTGCGTGAATTAGCAGGGTTGCCGCCCACCCTTGTGCAGACAGCGGAGAATGATGTGTTACGGGATGAAGGCGAAGCCTATGCGCGAAAGTTGAATGAAGCCGGTGTCTCTGTTACGTTAGTACGATACCTGGGCATGATTCATGATTATGGGCTACTCAATCCTCTGGCTCATGTTTCCGAAGTCCAATCGGCCCTCCGACATGCCGGAAATGAATTAAAAAATGCACTTCA
>DATHZY010000297.1:0-21519 GCA_035458325.1 Saprospiraceae bacterium
ACTCACCACTCACCACTCACCACTCACCACTCACCACTCACCACTCACCACTCACCACTCACCACTCACCACTCACCACTCACCACTCACCACTCACCACTCACCACTCACAAAAAAAAAGTCCGGACTGCGTTACCGCCCGGACCTTTTTAATTTGCTTTAGCCTGTTGCTTTAAGCACTAAACTATTTTTTCTTCCACTCCGCAATAGACGCTTCGTTCATCCTTACGTAGTCAGGATTATCATCTGCCTTAGCTAACTCCAATGATCTGGTAGCTGTTTCAATAGCTCCCTTGTTATCACCAAGGTCAGCCTGGATGAGTGATTTAGTTCTCAGTACCCAATATTTTTCATTATTCATGGATATAGATTTATTAATCCATTCCAGTGCTTTGTTCAGGTCTTTTTTCTCAGCATAGTAATAAGAAGCTGCTGAAAAATAATCATTGGCGGACGGACCACCCATCACCTTGGTGATGCTGGCTTCAACTGTTTTATCCGTATTGACTTTGATTTCAATGGGCACGAATGTCCTCTCCCATAGCAGATATAAAGTACCTCCATGGTTGGTCAAACCATCAAAGCCGATCATGAATGTTTCGACATCTGTTTCCTTTGGCATTTCAATCGATTCAGTCGTGACCGTGATTGGCTTTACATCTGATTCAAGGTAACTGCCAAAGCTCGTTGAATTGTGAGGATACAACATAACAGACCATGTCTTTTTACCAGGCTTGGTCATCAATGCGTATGAGCCTTTTTTAACCTCAGCACCTCCAAAAGTCACATCATCGCTAAAGGTAATCTTGGTGGCCGCATTGGCACCTGTGCGCCATACAGCATCATATTGTACGACATCGCCAAAAATCACCCTGCCTTTTTTGCTGGGGCGTGAATACTCAACCGTCACATCTGTCAGTCCGATTTTTTGCTCAATCTTGGCTGAAGGACTTGGAGCAGGTGTCTGGAGTTGGGCACGCATCATCGTCGTACTCAATCCAAACATCAACATTAGGAATACACATTTTTTCATAATTGGTATGATTTTGAGTTAATTGATATCCTTCGCTAACAAACCATTTTGGAAATGGTTGATTGCCCGAAAATAAAAAAAGCACCTCATTTGATGAAGTGCTTTGTGGTGACAGCGCTGGGATTCGAACCCAGGACCCACGGCTTAAAAGGCCGTTGCTCTACCGGCTGAGCTACGCTATCGGTTTGACGCTCTTTTGCGCATTGAGGGCGCAAATATATTACTTTTTCATATTGAAGCTAAGGAGTGTCTGTCATTTTACCAATTTCATTTCGCTTTATTTATTCAATCGTCACTGTTCTAATCCTTTAGCCAGATTCCTTAGGTTATATTTTTTGCCTTCCTCCGACTCAATAACATGCCCGAAGTTAACCCCTGCTTCCGCTATCAAGGGTTGGACATCCTTGTAACGGGAAGAATAATGGCCGGTGATCAGACAGGAAACACCTGCTTCATTTGCCATAAGCCCCGCCTGCCCCGCCGTGCTGTGGCCCGTAAGATCAGCCATTTCTTCTAGTTCGTTCATAAAGGTTGTCTCATGATACAAGACAGAGACCCCGTGGATAAAGGGCAGAAGCCGCTGATCATACCTCGTATCCGAGCAATATGCATAACTGACAGCTGGCAATGGCTGCAGGATAAAGTCAGATGCCGGAATCCTGTTTCCATTATGTTCTATTTCTTCTCCACGCTTCACAGCTTTTATCTGAACAGGTGTTAATCCGTATGCCAGCAACCGATCCTTGTTGAGCCTGACTTTCGAACTGAGTTCCCTGAATATATAACCATTGCAGGCTATACGGTGAAACAATGGAAATGTCCATATTTCAATATTCGTCCTTTTATGAATACAATATGGACTGTCAGGGGATTCTTCAATGATGTTCAGGGGGAAGGACACCCTCATTTCTGTGTACCCAATGATACTCTCCAGGAATCCCTTTAATCCGGCAGGTCCGAATATCGATAAGGGCTCTGTCCGCCCGAGGTGTGTATAGGAACTGAGCAAACCGGGCAAACCAAATATATGGTCGCCATGCAAGTGACTGATAAGGATGACATCTATTTGAAAAGGCCTCACACCAGCAGGGCGGAGACGCTCCTGTGTACCTTCGCCACAATCAATCAGACAACATAAATCATCATATTGAACCACCTGGGCAGAAGGATGCCGGCCATGCATGGGCAAGGCTGATCCGGATCCAATGATCGTCAATGTAAATTCATCCATGAGCGAATCCACGTTGACTGGATGAATGATGATTGAATGATTATTCCTCTTCTGAAGCAGGAGCTTCCTCGCTCATCTGCCGTTCAGCTTCTTCCATAAACACATAGTCTATGGCTTCAGGCACCGTAGGTATAATGGCCAGAATGGTATCCAGCCTGGAGATCTTGATCAGTTTTTCAACACTGGGATGGGCTATTCCCGTGATCACGTAGCTTCCATAATCCTTCCAGAGCCGATTGGCGGTGAGAATAGCACTCAAGCCCGAGGAATCAACATACTTCACATTGCTGAGGTCAAAGATCAGATTCCGTACGCCTTCATTCCGAAGAAATACAAATTCCGATTTGAGGTCAGGAGCTATGAGGGAGTTCAGATTCTCTTCGTCAAGGGAAAGAAGGGAATATTTGTCCTGTTTATCTAATGTAAACTTCATCTCGATTGGGTTGGAAAATGTCAAATGCCGGGTTGAAAAAAGCCCGGGCACAAAAGTACCCTATTTTCATTTAATTTGCACCTCCCCCCTATTGTACTTTCATTTGCTACGACGCTAAAGTGCCCCGTAAGCTGCAATACCCTAATTTTAACATAACTAAAACATAAAATTGATGTTCTTCGATATCATTTCTCTTTGCTGCTTGTTTTAATGACAATTCGTCACGAATGACTCCGCAACAGGTTGATTTGGCAGGTTTATACCTGTATTGTACCTGTTGGAACCATTTTGGATGAGGATGTTTTACAGATATAGTACATTTATGAAATGTTCTTATATTGGACAATAATTTAATATATTCTACGAGTCACACATGAACAGAAAGTTCTCTCCCAAAGTCAAGAAGATCATTTCCTTCAGCAGAAATGAAGCTTTAAGGCTCGGGCATGATTACATTGGAACCGAACACCTGCTCCTGGGCATGCTTTTCGACAATGATAATCTTGCCGTCCGGGTTTTGGATGCCATGGATGTTGATTTTACGGAACTGAAATTCAAAATCGAGGACACCATTACAGAAAACAGGACTGAAAACACTCCTGTCTCTGCCGGCAATGTCCCACTCAACAGGCAGGCGGAAAGGGTCCTGAAGGTCACCTTCCTGGAAGCCAAAAACCTTAATAGCGACGAAATCAGCCCTGAGCATCTGATGCTCTCCATCCTTAAGCACGGAGATAATATCGCCAGTAAGGTGTTGTCAGAATTTGACATCAACTACGAATCATATAAGTCAGAATTAGAATACGTTATCCAGGAAGAATCAGGAAATTATCAGGAATTTATGAACCAGGGACCATCAGATTCAGAAGGATCTTACGAAGAGGAAGGAGACAAGGGGGGACAATTTGGCGCAAAGCGAGGTA
This sequence comes from Saprospiraceae bacterium, assembly GCA_035458325.1. Taxonomy (GTDB): domain Bacteria; phylum Bacteroidota; class Bacteroidia; order Chitinophagales; family Saprospiraceae; genus Opimibacter. The sequence continues at coordinate 3,621 of DATHZY010000297.1, forward strand.
CTTCCAAATCGCGTACACCTGTACTCGACAATTTTGGCAGGGACATTACCAGGCTTGCTGAAGAGGACAAGCTTGATCCGATCATCGGACGGGAAAATGAAATCGAAAGGGTATCTCAGATCCTGAGCCGCCGCAAGAAGAACAACCCTATCCTTATCGGTGAACCGGGTGTTGGAAAAACGGCAATCGTTGAAGGCCTTGCCCTGCGCATTATGCAGCGCAAGGTGAGCAGGAACCTGTTCGGCAAGCGGATCGTCATGCTCGACCTGGCCGCATTGGTAGCCGGCACCAAATACCGGGGCCAATTCGAAGAAAGGATGAAAGCCATCATGGGTGAACTTGAAAAATCAAGGGACGTCATCCTTTTTATTGATGAAATCCACACAATTGTTGGCGCAGGCGGTGCCACCGGCTCCCTGGATGCCTCTAATATTTTCAAACCCGCACTATCTCGCGGAGAGTTACAATGCATTGGCGCTTCTACCCTGGATGAATATCGCCAGCACATCGAAAAAGATGGCGCATTGGACAGACGATTCCAGAAAGTACTGGTCAATCCACCTTCAGCGGAAGAGGCAGAGCATATCCTCCATAATATAAAGGCTAAATACGAGGAGTTCCATAATGTTTCCTATTCCGATGAGGCTATCAGGGCTTGTGTCAAACTAAGCGATCGCTATATCAGCGACCGTTTCCTCCCTGACAAAGCCATTGATGTGCTTGATGAAGTCGGAGCCAGAGTTCACCTGAAAAACATCCACGTTCCAAAGCACATCGAAGAACTGGAAGCTCAGATTGAAGAGCTGAAGGAAGAAAAAAATAAAGCCGTCAAAAGCCAGCAATACGAAAAGGCTGCTGACTTGCGAGACCACGAATCAAAGCTTGTCAGAAAGCTTGAGAAAGCAAAAGAAGACTGGGAAGAAGAATCAAAGACCCGGAAATACCCGGTGACTGATGACGATATCGCAGAAGTAGTAGCCATGATGACCGGTATACCGGTGAAGAGGGTTGCCCAAAGCGAAAGTAAGAAACTGGTAGGCATGACAGATGACCTCAAGAAGGTAATCATCGGCCAGGATGAGGCTATTGTAAAAGTCTCTAAGGCCATACAGCGAAACCGGGTTGGCCTGAAAGATCCTACCAAGCCCATTGGCTCCTTTATATTCCTCGGTCCTACCGGGGTAGGAAAAACAGAGCTGGCCAAAGCTTTGGCCAGGTACATGTTTGACACCGAAGATGCCCTGATAAGGATCGACATGAGTGAATACATGGAAAAATTCTCGATCAGCCGTCTGATAGGCGCTCCTCCGGGATATGTGGGATATGAAGAAGGTGGCCAGCTAACCGAAAAAGTAAGGCGGAAGCCATACAGCGTGGTCCTGTTGGACGAAATTGAAAAAGCTCACCCAGATGTCTACAACATCCTTCTCCAGGTATTGGATGACGGACAGTTGACAGATGGTCTTGGACGTAAGGTGGATTTCAAAAACACCTTGATCATTATGACCTCCAATATCGGGGTTCGCCAATTGAAAGATTTTGGCCAGGGAGTGGGTTTTGCTACTAAAGCACGCCAGGATGCTTCCCAGGATATGACCAAATCAGTGATACAGAGTGCTCTCAAACGCACCTTCAGCCCTGAATTCCTTAACAGGATTGATGATGTGGTCATTTTCAACAGCCTGGATCGCGAGCACATCCACAAGATTATTGACATCACCCTGACAGACCTGTACAAACGTATGGCTATCATGGGCTTTGTCCTTAAGCTGACCACGGAAGCGAAAGATTTCGTGGCTGAAAAGGGATTTGATCCTCAGTTTGGGGCCAGGCCATTACACCGGGCTATCCAGAAATACATTGAAGATCCCCTGGCTGAGTTCATTTTAAATGACAATCCGGTGGAAGGCAGTCATCTGGTGGCCGATCTGAATGTGGAGACCCAGGAACTGGTGATCACCCAGACAATCATGGAAAAAGAAAATACTTGACGATTTCACGATACATAACCTTAGTTTTGTGTCCTGAACCTGGAATTATCAAGTTATTTATACTGATTACCCCTGTTTACGAATCACTTTTGTATTTCCAAAAGGAACAGCGCTATTGCTTTCCTTTTATCTATAACCTAAAGCACTAATCCTTGGCAAAACGATTTCCCAGTAATTACCCACCAACTAAACACGACGACAACAAATTCCAGATCAATGGTGATATCCGGGTTCCGGATATACGCCTCGTCGGTGACAATCTTGATGACGTAAGCAAAGTAGCAGGAAAACTGATCGAACCCGGTATCTACCCAACCAGACAAGTCCGTAACTGGGCTGAAGACATGGGGCAGGACCTTGTGATGATCTCCCCGAATGCAGATCCTCCGGTCTGCCGGATCATTGAATTCAACAAATTCCTCTACAACAAGCGTAAGAAGGAAAAGGAAATCAAGGCCAATACCTCCAAAACGGTTATCAAGGAAATCCGCTTTGGACCTAACACCGATGAGCATGACTTCGAGTTCAAGGTCAAGCACGCCCAGAAATTCCTCGAGGAAGGCTCAAAAGTCAAGTCCTACGTTCATTTCAGGGGCCGGACCATCGTTTTCAAGGAAAGAGGCGAACTCCTCCTCCTGAAAATGCTCAAGGAACTGGAAGAATATGGCGCCGCGGAAAGCCTGCCTAAGCTGGAAGGCCGGAGGATGATCGTGATGATCGCCCCCAAAAAGAAAAAGTAATCTTCCCACCCACCTCTAGGAAAATCGGGATACATTGTTATCTTTGCGTTCCTTTTGAATAAAAATCTATAGGCCATGCCAAAGATGAAGACCCATAGCAGCGCGAAAAAGCGTTTTAAAATTACCGGTTCCGGTAAGGTTAAACGCTTCCAGGCGAATAAATCGCACCGTCTGCGCAACAGGGACAAGAACACTAAACTCCGCCTTACCGGCTCTACCCTTGTCAGCAATGCTGATGAAGCCAGAGTGAAGAGGATGTTGTGTCAATAACGTAAAGAACTCATATTCATAACTGTTTGCCAGGACAAAAGCGGTGAAAACCCCCTGTCAGATCAAATTGAAAAGAAATGCCTAGATCAAAAAATTCGGTAGCGTCCCGGAAAAGAAGAAAAAAAGTTTTAAAGGCCACACGTGGCTTTTTTGGCGCACGTAAGAACGTTTATACGGTTGCAAAGAATGCCCTTGATAAAGCCATGGGGTATGCTTATGACCACCGTAAGCTCAAGAAACGCGCATTCCGCAGGTTATGGATTGCCCGTATCAATGCTGCCGCAAGGATGAACGGTACGACCTACTCTAAGTTAGTCAACAACCTCAACAAGGCTAATATCCAACTCAATCGTAAGACTTTGGCGGATCTGGCCCTTAATCACCCGGAAGCTTTCAAGGCTGTTTTACAGGCAGCCGGATAAATACATAAATTATTCTGGCAAGTCTCTCACCCTTTCTGAACTAGGATAGTTTACAACCCAATTTCGAGATTTATCTCAGGATTGGGTTTTTTTATGCCCATAGCCCTGGACGTGATTATTTCCGCATGGCCTCCACCGGATCTAATCTGGCCGCCTGCCATGCGGGAATCAGGCCAGACAATATCCCAATGACCAATGAAAGTATTAAGGCGATCAGGATGTTGCCACCGGAAAGGTAGATCTCGTAACTGAAAGCCACCGTAGCAAGCTTCAACAGGCCGTATACAATCAACAGTCCAATCAACGCGCCCACCAGGCAAAGCACTACCGACTCAATAAGGAACTCGAGCAAAATCACAATTGGCCTTGCACCCAATGCCTTCTTGATACCTATAATACTGGTCCGTTCCTTGACCGATACAAACATAATATTGGCCACACTAAACATACCCACCAGGATAGAAAAGCCTCCAATAAATATCCCTACAATGTTCATCGTAGAAAAAATGGGCTCCAACAAATTGGTAAACATAGATAACTGATTCACCGCGAAGTTCTCTGTTTCCCGTGGCTTGATTTTCCTGGCACTACGGAGTATACCGGTGATTTCATCTTTAAGATCATCAAGATTAACCCCTGGCTTTGCCTTTACATTGAGGGAGGTACCCCAGGTATTCCTCGACTTGACGTTGATCAGTTTTTTCGCGGTATTGAAACTGATCACCACCGCCTCATCAAACTGGAAGATATTGATCAAGGTAGTACCCTCTTTCCGCAGCACGCCAATCACCTGGAAATCCAAACCCTTGATATTGATTTCCTTGCCAATCGGGTCTATAGTACCAAATAATTTCTCTGCCACAACAGCACCGAGAATGACTCTGTTTGTTCCGTTCGTGGATTCAAATGGCGTAAAGAACCTCCCCTTTTCAAAATCAAAATTGAAAATATCCGCATAATCATCCGTGACCCCTGCCATAAAGGCTCCTTCTATACTGCTGGCTCCGAACTTGATGGTACGGCTTGGCATAAAAACAGAAAAACTCCCCATTTCGGAAAGCTTGGACTTTTTCTTGATCACTTCCAGGTCCTCATAGGATGGTTGCGGTCGCTGCTGGTATTTCCACCAGTTTTGGCTCGGGTCTTCGTTCCAGGGCATTTTGTCGATGTACAATACATCGTTTCCCAACTTTTCAAAACTGGCACTGACATTATCCTTGAGGGAGTCAACAGCAGATAAAACCGATATAATGCAAATAATGCCTATGCTGATACCGGTGAGCGAAAGAAAGCTTCTAAGCTTATTGGCAGACAATTGCTGGAAGGCCTGCACAATACTCTCATATATAAGTTTGAAAAACATGTGGTTCAAAATTAGCGTTTCCGGCTAAAACCACCGGGAGTTATTCGATCAAGCCTTCCCGCGGGACGACATGATTGGGTATCCTATTGGATTCCAGCTATAATATGTTGTTAACCGCACAAAATAAGCCAATTACATCTTGCAATTTGCGCCCTCGAAATATTATCTTTGCCGTCCAATTTTTTTATCCAACCGTCTTATGCGCACAAAACTGTCCCAGTTTTCCTTCGAACTCCCGGAAAAACTCATAGCCAAATATCCTTCCAAGGAAAGGGATGAATCCCGAATGATGGTCATTAACCGCAAGACCGGGCTGATGGAAAACAAAACGTTCAAGGACATCCTGGAGTATTTCGATGATGGCGATTGTATGGTCTTCAACAATACAAAGGTTTTTCCGGCACGCCTTTACGGTAAGAAAGAAAAAACCGATGCGGAAATTGAAGTATTCCTGCTCCGTGAACTGAACGCCAAAGCCAGATTATGGGATGTATTGGTAGATCCAGCCAGGAAAATCAGGGTAGGCAATAAACTCTACTTCCTCGATAAGAAAGGCAATGAAATCCTGGTAGCCGAAGTTGTTGACAACACCACTTCGAGAGGCAGGACAATACGGTTCCTTTTCGACGGTACCGACGAAGAGTTTAGCGCGTTGCTCAGGTCACAGGGACAGACTCCATTGCCCAAATACATCAACCGGAAAGCTGAAGAACAGGATAAAGAGCGCTATCAGACCATCTATGCTAAAGAAGAAGGCGCTGTAGCTGCACCAACAGCAGGACTCCACTTCACCCGCGAATTGATGAAACGCCTTGAAATAAAAGGCATCAGTTTCGCCGAACTGACATTACATGTTGGTCTGGGTACCTTCAGAAGTATAGATGTGGAAGATCTCTCCAAGCATAAAATGGATGCGGAATACTTCAGGATCACGGATGAAACTGCAGAAATCGTCAATACCTCTAAGAAGGCAGGCCACAAAGTTTGTGTTGTGGGCACCACCTCGATGCGCGCTATTGAATCAGCTGTTTCAGCATCCGGTTTATTAAAACCCGCTGAAGGCTGGACCAATAAATTTATTTTCCCGCCTTATGACTTCAGTCTGCCGGATGCTATGGTGACTAATTTCCATATGCCGAAATCCAGCCTGCTGATTATGGTTTGTGCCTTTGGTGGATATGAACTCATCATGGATGCATATAAAAAGGCCATCAAGGACAAATACAGGTTTTACACTTACGGAGATGCTATGCTGATCATCTGATCAGGACTGAACACTCCATTATTCAATAGGATCTGCTTTAGAGGATAAATCCGGAAGTCTGGATGATGGTTAATTACCTGCCTGCAGAGGCCGTTTCTGGTTCCAGGCTATCCACCTGAAGACCGTTTTACCTTCAGTGAAGAAGGCACAATATGTAATCATCTGATTCATAGATATATAGATTCAATGTTTTCGTCAAAAAAAATGTTGCATTTCGGCAGCTAGCTGCTTAGATTTTTTACTTTTGCACCAAAATAAGCCCCGGGAACTTGACTGTGTCCGGATGCGTTAACGGCAACAACAACGAATCATTTTTTTTTCAACAAATAGTCAAACATTTCATGTACTGGACACTTGAATTAGCCCATCATCTGGAAGAAGCACCATGGCCCGCAACCCGTGATGAATTGATCGATTATGCGATCCGATCCGGCGCTCCCCTGGAGGTCATCGAAAACCTGCAGGAAATGGAGGATGAGGGAGAACTATTTGAAAGCATTGAAGACATCTGGCCGGACTATCCGCGTAAAGATGACTTTCTCTTCAATGAGGACGAGTATTAAACCTTCACCACTGACCCTACAACCCAAAATTGTAAAAGCCTTGCACGGACATGATCCTGTGAGGCTTTTTCATTTCCCCTAATTTCATTTAGGTTTGTAGCCTACTCCATGCAAACAGGTCATCGTAGAATCATCATCGCCATTGACGGCTATTCCTCCTGCGGAAAGAGCACGCTGGCACGGGCACTCGCCAAGCGCCTGGGTTATGTACACATTGATTCGGGAGCGATGTACAGGGCCGTCACGTTGTACGTGATGCGACATCACATCAATATCAACGATGCAGATGAAATGGCATGGGCGCTATCCAAAATCTCGATTCACCTCAGCTTTGAAAATGATCACCAGGTCACCTGGCTTAATCATGAAAACGTTGAACAAGCCATACGCGAACCATCCGTCAATGAATTTGTAAGCAACGTCTCTACGCTCTCCGCTGTCAGGAAAGAAATGGTCGCACAACAACGTAGAATGGGATTAGAAAAGGGAATCGTCATGGATGGCAGGGATATAGGGACCGTTGTATTCCCCGAAGCAGATTTAAAGTTATTCCTCATCGCGGATATTGATGTTCGTACCGAACGTCGCTGGATCGAACTCCAGGCAAAGGGAGTAAACATTTCGCGAGAAGAAGTCAAGGCCAATTTACTCCTCCGCGACACGATTGATAGTACCCGTGATGATTCCCCTTTAAAGCAGGCAGTCGATGCCACGGTTATAGACACAAGCTACCTGACCCCTAAAGAACAGTTGCAAATAGCACTCGACCTATCCAGATCCATTATTGGAAAAATTTGATCCAGGTCCACGACGTTCACTAAATCATCCTACCGATGCTCTATGATGATTGGCATAAGGCAATTCTTTTTTAACCAGCCGGCATCCAGGTTGAGGAGCTGTACATGGTACCATTCCCCTATACTGTCAGTCATCATCATTTTCTCACCTGGATACAAGGTCCTGGTTTCAGGACTGTCATCGGCAGGAGCCTGTCGGATTTCACATGCAGCAACTAGAATAGCCTCATTCTCCCTGTAAATCTCTTTGTAGGATAACCAACCTGTCAATACAAAACAAGCCCCCAGGATGGCTAAAGGAATTTTAAACCGATGCCCATGTCCTTCTTCTGTTTTGTTCCTTTTAAATGGACGCAACCAACGCAACACCGCAATACCAATCAGGCTTAATCCAAGGAAAGACCAATATCCGGGCCTCAGGAATGTAACCAGGGCTTTGTACCATTGATTTAGGAAAAATGGCTCTACCGGTATGGTTGCATCCTGTATTTTTTTCCGCTCTTCCGTGATGGCCGTTTGAACTACTTCATCCATTGGCCTTAAACGCAAGGCTTGCTCATAAGCCAAAAGCGCCTTGGGTGTATTGTGCAACTGTGATTCTGCCAAACCAATATTGTAGAAAATACCTGCAGATGACTGACCTGAATGAACCATCCCATACCAAATCGTCAGCGCCTTATCATATTCTTTCTGTTTAAAAAAAGCGGCTGCCTGATCTGCTGGCTGTTCTGCACATAATAGCGAAGACACCAGCATACTAGCCATGGCTAAATATAATCGGACACCAGGGATGACAACGTAATCCATCATTCCAATAAATCTTTTACACTTAAAGGTCGTTCCGGGGCACGCCAACGGAAACCTTCCAATCGTAATGTATCATGCTTAGCTTCACCCATGGGCATCATACTTGAGCTGTTCTCTCCATAATATTTGAGCAGATGGATCTGGCCGGAAAGAAACGTAAAGTACATTTTACTGCATATGGTTTTGTTGACACCGATAAAGGCGGATTGCTCGTCACGCGTATAATAGACTGATTCAGCATTTCCAGTCACCCACATATCTTTAATGGCGCTGCTATCAAACTGCGCCAGAATGATCCTGCCTTTGATCTGGTCATAATATGTACTGTAAAGTTCTGAAATAATGATCGCTTTCTGAGTCAGGACAATATCATGCAACCGCTTGTTCCTGATTGACATTTGAATACTGTCCGCACTAAACTGCGTGGTGTCTGACCACAACACAGGATCTCCAAAGAAATGAAAAAGGCTGTCCGTATCATTGAAAACCAGTGAATCAGATTTGCCTTGCATATCCGATTTAAAGAGCCGCACATCATGATAGGCCGTGATGAGCCTGGCGGTATCCGTCAGATCTACTGTATCAATCTGATTTTGCATACTAAGGGTATCCGCTGCAATAAACAGGGTATCCAGTTCGATGATCGTAAAAAACAATGACCGGCGCTCACCATACGCCAGGACATACTCCGTCTCTTGGGACATATCCATGGTCTCAGTGATAATACCGACATTGCTCACTGTATCCCTCCAGATAACATTGCCACTGAATTTTCCGATTCCGGTCCCCTGGTCAAAGGTCGTATGATCGGCTACCATGATCATACCCCCATCACGAATCTCTCCCCTTCCTACGGTGGAGACCTGGTCAGTCTTTTCATTGTAAAAAATTTCAGGACTGTTGACTTTCCTGGTGAGATCCCGATACCTCGCCGGTGTTCCGGTGATCCATGTCTCTCCGGTTTTTTCAAGATACCTCAATTTGGTACCATCGATCACCTTGTCAAGTTCTTCAACGTGTACGTTGCCAAGCATGAGGATTTCACCAATGCCGGACAAGTACCTTATCGTATCCGCTGTCGCCTTTTTCTGATCTCCTGCATACTGCGCATTTTGATTAAACTCTGCAGTTTCCTCCTTCAGGTCATAATAACCGGATTCACAATAAATCTCTGCTTCGGGAGTATAGATATTAGTGGGACCTGTAAACAGTACTTTGGATAGTGCAGCCAGATAGCGCATTGAATCAGCCGCCAGGTTAAACTCCGGATGAAGCACGACAACACTATCTCTGAATACAACTTCCTCACTGGCGGCATAATAGACCCCTTTTTTCGAGGATACCTGCATTTCATTATCTACCAGTATACCCCCCTGGGAATACTCCCCATACTGCTCACCTAAGTGATACGTAAGATCCTTAGTCCATAATTGCTTTGAACCTTGATTGAGTGCTACCTCACCGACTAACTCCGCAATATCTGTATCCTTGTAATAATAAAGCGTATCCGTAAACACATTGAGGGAGTCTCCTTGCTGGATGACTACATTTCCATAGGCGTACACCCTGTTTTCACCAAAGATGACTGCTGAATCAGCATAAATATTAGTGCTGTCAATTCTTAATTGCAAGCCCTGGGAAATCCATTTTACGGTTTCAATCCCTTCTTTGTCTTCGATCAGCTTTCCAAAATGGTCGATGATGATAAACTGAGCTCTGGAAGTATCAGCGGGAACCGCACCGGACTGTGCCTGGCTGATAGCCAGCCAAGGGCCCGATATTAAAAGGCACATAACCACAAAACCCCTCAAAGTAAATGATGACCGCATATTCGGGTATGTAAACGGTTCGGTCATAGATTCTGTTGCAAGGTCTTGGGCATATACTCCTGAATTGAAGGACCTGGTCATGACCTGATCGATCCTGCTACCTAGCGAAGCCTGTCCATAGATTTTACCAGTCGGTCGTCCTTCCGGATAAAGTAGATAGCCAGCGCCCCAAAGAGGATCGCTCCCGCGGGTAAAAACATGCCCGCCTGGTCATTGACCTGGACGGTGGTGTCCATGACTGCAGATTCATTGGTAAAAAGTAAAAAGGCAGCCAGCGGTAATAAGATAGCAAGCGAAATGATGATGTACCCGAGCTTGAGTTGTAGTGGTCGGTTCCTGAACAGGAAGATAGTGATCAGGGATATAGTCATGCCGAGAATGGTCAGCACAAGCAGCGCAACATGATCAGTAATGTCATAAACACTGTCTGCCAAAAACTGAGCTGTCGGCTTGTCACTGATAGCCAAAGGAAAGCTTAACAATCCTCCAAACGATGCGGCTGCAAGTAATAAGAAAACAGATTGGATACGCTGGATCATAGACAGATTTTTAGTTCCTTCATTTTAGAAGCAGGCAGATAATGTCAAGCCTGCAGGTGGCTTTTGCTTCAGTCTGATGCGTTGACTGTTCTTTACCAATTAAAAAAAAACGCCGAAACACTTAACTATCGTTAAGGCTTCGGCGAGCGAGGGCGGAGAGTTAGGGATTCGAACCCTAGAGACCCTTTTGGAGCCTACACACTTTCCAGGCGTGCGCCTTCGACCACTCGGCCAACTCTCCATTTCCCAACCCTGAAAGTTTTATCAGGGAATTTTCATTGATTTACCGCGAATATTACCCGGGCGCCCTCAATGGGAGTGCAAATTTAATCCTTCTTTCCATATACTGACTCCGCATTACTGGAAGTAATACGTGCCACCTCTTCTAAAGGCATGCCAAGTACATCAGCAATCTTCTGACCCACCAGGACCAGATAGGAGGGTTCATTCCGTTTTCCACGGTAGGGTACCGGAGCTAAATAGGGAGCATCTGTTTCTAAAACCATCATACTCAAGGGTATCTGAGCCAACATCTCAGCAAGGCCTGCCTTTTTAAAAGTAGCCACCCCACCGATTCCCACTTTGAACCCTAATCCTTCGATGCGTTTTATCTGCTCTTGGCTTCCGCTAAAACAATGAAAAATTCCCCTTAAATCGTCGTTATGGTGCCGCTCAATGACCTCAATAGTGAGATCCAGCGATTCCCTGGAATGTATAATGACTGGCAGACGGAATTTCCTGGCCCATCCGATTTGCCGCTCAAAAGCCTCAATCTGCTGCTGCCTGAAGGTGGTATCCCAAAAAAGGTCAATACCCGTCTCCCCCACTCCAATATAGGTTTTGGAAACTAATTCCTGCTCCATGAAATCAAGCATATCATTAAAATCCCCCTTTACTGAACAGGGATGCAACCCGATCATCGGAAAGCAATGACCTGGATAAGCTTCGACAAGTTCCCACATACCAGGAATACTAGGCACATCAATATTTGGCAGCATCATTTTATATACCCCGGAATCCAACGCTCTTCTGATCATCTCAGTCCGATCATGGTCAAACTCCCTTACATAGAGGTGACAATGTGTATCAATCCACTTGAATTGTGCAGTTTCCATTAATATTACAGATCAATGCGTCAGAAAAAACAAAAATACTACGTGGTTTGGCAAGGCCACCATCCGGGGATATATTCTTCCTGGGAAGCTTGCAAAGCGCAGGTGGACAATTTTCCGGATGCCAGATACAAATCCTATGAATCAAAGGCAGAAGCGGATGCAGCCTATAAAAGTGGCCCAGAAAAAAAGAGGACAGCTTTTGCCCCTAAAACCCCCAGGCCTGCAGTGCGATCGGGAGGCATTATCAGGGAAAGTATAAGCGTTGATGCAGCCTGCAGTGGTAATCCCGGAGTCATGGAGTATCGCGGAGTATGGACAGCCGACAAGTCCGAAATTTTCCATTACGGTCCAGCTAAAGATGGCACAAACAACATTGGTGAATTCCTCGCACTCGTGCATGCACTAGCCCTCTTGCAGAAGAAAAATGATCCTGCGACACCCATTTATTCGGACTCTAAAACCGCCATGGCCTGGGTTAAAAAGAAAAAGGCAAATACTCAATTGAAACCCACGAGACATAATGCTGAGCTATTTGACATGATCCACCGGGCCGAAAAATGGTTGAAAGAAAACACCTGGAAAAACCCCATCCTCAAATGGGAAACAGAACATTGGGGTGAAATCCCCGCAGACTTCGGTCGTAAATAAAAATCAATTATCCTGGCGGATGTTACACTTTTACAAAACGCATCGGGTGTGTAGTTTCAACATCTCCCCTCTTGATTTTCTCCAGTTTTCGATTGATCATCCTCCGCTTTAGCGGTTTCATCCTGTCGATAAACAAGATACCTTCAATGTGGTCATATTCATGTTGAATAACCCTTGCATTGACCCCTTCATAGGTTTCAATATGCTCCTTCCAGTGCTCATCATAATAGCGGATATGGATCACAGGCTTCCTTTCAATTTCTACATGGATATCAGGAATGCTGAGACATCCTTCTTCGTATAGCCAGGGCACTCCGGACTCATCCAGGAGCTGGGCGTTGATAAAAACCTTTTTAAAACCATTGAAGTTTTTTTCAGGCTTTTCGAGCTGAAGGGTATCCACGACAAATAAACGGATGTCCCTCCCTATCTGGGGAGCAGCCAGACCAACCCCACGAGCTGCATACATGGTTTGGAACATGTCTTCAATAAGTCCCGGAAGGTCTTGGTAGTCAGGTTCAATGGGATGCGACACTTTGCGCAATACCGACTGCCCATATGCATAAATCGGAAGAATCATATATGTCCTAAATATTCCTGTAGTATTAAAATAGCACTTGTCCTGTCCAGCAAGCCCTTATCCTCCCGCTGGCTTTTCTTCAGCCCGCTCCTACTCATGATCTCTCTGGCATTCACTGAAGTATTCCGCTCATCATGAAGCGTTACGGGAATCAAAGGAAAGGCCTTTTTCAGATCTGCGATAAATTTATCCAGCTTTTCTTTAAATCGCCGGTCACCCCAGGCCCCCTCCACGAATGGATACCCAACAACGATTTCATCCAGCTTTTCCTGGAGACCATAGGTTACAATAAAGTTGAGGACGCCGCTTGTCTCCTGGGTATCGAGCCCTTTCACAATGATCTGCTCCGGATCTGTTACCGATATACCGGTCCGCTTCAGGCCAAAATCTATACCCATTATCCTACCCATTACCGCAAAGATAGAGGCAACTATCGTTATAAAGGTTATTGCCCACGGGGCTCCTTGCACAAAAAAAAAGAACCCCCTCCACTTGCGCGGAGAGGGGTCCCATCCCAAAAACAGTAATTCTTATTAATTGATGCCTATCCCTTTTACAGGATCAACATCTTCTTAGTTGCAGTATATCCCTGGAATTGGATCTGATAATACACCATTCCCTGGGCTCCGATCTGATCTTTACTGATCTCCACCTTATTCATACCCTTAACACCGCTGAGTGTTTGGTTGAACAATTGTTTACCAGTAAGATCAAACATACTCAGGATCACTTCGCCACTTGACGGTATCACATAACCAATTTGTGTAGTACCGGTAAATGGGTTAGGCTCATTCTGGAGCAGTTCAAAATCGAACCGCTCTTCCGCACCGCGGAAGGTAAGTGCCAGATCCATGATTTCACTATTCGTAGTATAGGCTTCAGCGACAGTTGGGTTAGAGATCAAGGAAATAGCCTCGCTCAAGGTTACAGCAGAACCTGCTTTCAGTACCAGTGTGAATAATGGTGAACTATCATCCACATCCAGGCCTTCAGCCTTATTCCAACTGGAAGTCAGCATACGGTTTTGTAACCAACCGAAGTTATCATCGGTTACATCCATGGTGCCTGCATTGACAGATACCAATTGCATTTGCGTGCCTAAATCAAAGGTAAACTGCATGCCCTCCAGTGATTTACGGTCTGCAGCAAATACTGGAAGTTCAAACGTTTCACCAGCTGATACGGTACGATCATCGATCACCAGATCAAGCACCTGGCCAGATCCTCTTGGCAGGATGGTCTGCGCATTGGCCTTCACCGTATTATTCACGTCACCGATTTTGATACCGAAGAAGTCAGCATGGTTGATACCAAGTGCCAGTGGGCTGAGGACATGGTTTTCAGGCCAATCCTGCATCCATGGATTGTATGGATCAGGGAATGAATATGTCTTGTCCACAAAGCGCCAGCTTGCATTATTTGGCAATTCAGTATAGATTCCAAGGATGAGCTTCCTGAGTTCTATAAGGTCAATGGCTGTAATGGATTCTGAATTATTAGCATCCGCAGCTAGCATCTTATATGGACTTGGTAAATCCTTGATTCCTAAGAGGTGTTTCTGAATCTCGACAAGGTCAAGGGTAGATACACCATTCTTGTAGTCATTGTTCTTACCTGGATTGATCACATAATTACCACCGACAGGCATAGCAGGGAATGTGTACATACCTGTCTGGTTCGTATTGATTGGTAACAAGGAGGATCCTGCGATCGCCACTTCCACACCTAATACATTCTCTGATGTTTCAGTGCTAATGTTACCAGTAATCGTACCGGTGAGTGTGCCACCTTCCGGACATACACCGTTGTTATCCTGGATGATGATATAGGTTTCACAATATGCCTGGTTGCCTAATTCATCTGTGACATAGAGATTGACTGGAACCTGGCCCTGGCCAACATCTGCACATGTGAATGTGCGGCTCTTGACGTTAACATCAGGTGCCAATGAAAACTCGAATGGCAGTCCGCATGGATGATAGCTGCTGGCATCAAAATCAGAAGCCCAGATGGTGATCATACCTGTGTCCTCGATGCCATCACCGTCCGTATCGACTGCCATCAGGTCAGTTGACAAACCATGTATGCATACTGGCACTGGTGCCTTGCAAGACCTCAGGAACAGGAGTTGTTCACGTACTGTGCGATTACCGCAACGATCTTCGAATGTATATATGATCCGATGGTTTCCGAGTGGATACGTACCGGATGCATTGATGACAGAACCTAGGTTAGTATATGGACCAAGATCAATGGTATTGTTATTGTTCAGATCCACTGCATATGACCACTGTAGCAACTCATCTGGTGTACAGTCATCTTCTGCCCGCTGGATCAATTCTAAAGGAATTCCACCGCAGTCAAAGTCATTGCAGATGTCGATATCTGGCTGATCTGTGAGGAACTCCGGACCAAACTGGTTAACCACCTTGATCACCTGGGTATGCTCCCAGTAGTTAATTCCCTCTACAATACCACCGTACTGCTCATACAGGCACCATTCAATTACTTTCCAGGTACGAAGTATTTTAAAGCATGCGCCGTCAACTATAGGAAATACCACATCGTCATAAGTCACACCAATCAGGTCGCACTCATCTTCATTGATCACTGGCTCATTATATGGATACTCCAGATCTTCAGGATCAGTACCTTCTGCACATTCGAGGCCATGATAGTCATCCGGCCAATCAATAGACAGGTAAGTAATCGGAGTAAAGTTTGTGATAGTGATACGCTGAACACACTGGTCAAAACCATTAGAATCTTCAGCTCTCCAGAACCTGTCGATGTATCCAACACCGCAATTGTTGATGTGCGGTACATTCTCTACAGTTATATCTGCATCACAGTTGTCTCTCCACAGTCCATCGGTACCACAAACAAATCCATCATGATCAAGATCATTTGGATTTCCCGGATCATAGATGCACCAGGTAGTGACATCATGCTGGTCGCCAACGACGTCACCAAAATCACTCAGATCATCCAGGTTAAGCGGGTAATCACAGCTGATGGTGATATCACTTGGACAAGTGATGATCGGCGCGATCTTATCCTGAACATTTACTTCGACCATGCAATAGTTTACATTTCCGGAAGCATCTGTTACTTCGAGCTCAACCATGATCGGTCCGGCACCTGCATCGCAACATGCGAACGGTACTTTTGGACGATGTACTGTACCTCTGTCCCTGTCATTGATGATGAGATTTGGCGTCTCATCAATACCGGCACCCTCTGTTGTCCAGTCAAAATCAATGCAGGAATCCATACGGCGAGCCCTGAAAGTTACAGGACCACAGGCATCAAAACTTCCATCATCGAATACAGATGCATCAACCTTTGTCAATCCATGTAAACCACCTAATGTCAGTGATACAATGGTGTGTTCATCACAAACGGCCACAGGTGGCGTCAGATCCTGGATGGTGATCGTCATCGTACATTGTGATGAATTATAACATTCATCATATGCAGTATAGGTGATAATATTAGCACCTACCGGTAAGGTAGCATAGAAACCACCATTGGTATTTGCAAATCCACCTGGATAAGCAACAGTTACACTGATAAAATCACTGCAATTGTCATCCACGATAGCCGCTGGCATCCAAACTGCAGCAGTGCAATGATGACCATTGGTAGTATGGCTGAAATCAGCAGGACATATAATAGATGGTCCCTCGCTGTCCACGATTTCAATGATCTGCACATATAATGTATCAGTTTCTCCCATACAATGCCATTCCCTGACAGTCCATACCCGCATGATTTTCGTTACACAACCGATAGTTGGGAAAACCAGGTCCTCATAGGTAGTCAGTGCATTACAAAAACCGATAAAATCAGGATAGATCGGTGTGCCATCAATTTCAGGCACGCCTGTTCCTGGATAAGGTCCATCATCTAATGGATCCGGAATACCATCCTGATCAGCATCTGCGAAGTGTGCATCGCACTGTAGCGCATTGCCCTGTAGTATAGTCAGGGAATCCGGAAAATCAATATCTGCATAGTCAATTCGCTCGAGGAAGATGCTCATAGAGCAAGGTAAAGACTCATTGCCTGATGCGTCACGGGCGATATACGTGCGTGTAATCTGCTTAATATAATCAGGATCGCAAAGCAGTTCTGCTACTTCGTTAACCAGGATAACATCCGGGTCAGCATCGCAGTTGTCTGATGCATCTGGTCCATCATAATTGAGCAGGTCCAGGCATGAAATGGTCATATCCTCGCATACGAGGGTAGGACGCATCTTATCCTGAACAGTAATATATGTCCAGCAACTGTTACCGGAAATATTATCACGAACGCTGGCGATTAAAGTCATCCCGATTTCAGCTTGTGTGACAACTGGACTTGTCGGGATGGTATCACCACCTAATGTATATACATACACCGTGAACTGACCATTTGGGCATTGGGTAGTCTCCCCAATCATTGCAACTGTAACTTCAGCGGTGCAATCTGCACCTAAAGATACCTGAGCGCCGTGGCAACCTAGCGAGCAATCAGCCTGGCCAGAGACCGGGTTTTGCCACATGAGCGTCAGAAGTAAAAAGCCCGCTGACAGGGATTGGGATAAAAGTCTTGAATACTGTTTGAGACGTTTACGCGCACCATCCCTGAGAGAAACAGAAATGTCCGTTTTCTTCATGAGATCTTAGTTTTAGTTAAAAAAAAATAGTTAAGCCTATATTGAAAGAGTACCGCTAAAGGCTGCACATCTCTGGCAATAGCAATTGTGTGATCGGCGGCTGGATCGCGGGAATACAGCAATCCGCCAGCTTAGGCTTATTATCGTTCAGGTAGGTCAGGTGGTCAGGAGAGTCAATTTATCTTATAAATAGATATAAAATAAAATGTAACCTGTAGTAATATCTAAATCAGCATCTAACAGATTAAGAAAATCTTTAATGCCAGTACAAATATAGAATAGTCATAATATGATGCACTACCCTAAAA
>DATHZY010000298.1:0-3381 GCA_035458325.1 Saprospiraceae bacterium
CTGCGACATACGCGCATGGGGCGTTTTATGGCCGGACGCGCGGTGATGCTCGGAGAGAAGATAACCGCTGAGATATTGAGTACCGGAAAACTGGATAAACTCAACTTCTTTTCCCTGATCACCACCGATTCACACAAGGTGAAGGAAGCCATTTACAATCCTTTTTTTCCGATGGCGTATAAGACGAGAGGGCTGAGTGGGCGCAACTGGGGAATTCATAAAAAGCACTTACTGGACATCAACGGCTTTGACGAAGATTATACCAATGCCGGGGTCGGCGAAGATGTAGATATCGAGTGGCGGCTGATGGCCAATGGGGTCAAGCGAGTGAGTATCAAGAACAAGGCTATCGTGTTTCATCTCTACCATCCGCGCGTCTACGGGCAGGAAGGCGTGCGACATAATTACCGGCTGCTCGCGCAGAAGAAGGAGTTGCATCACATACGATGTCTCCATGGGATCAAGGATATTGAATGCAGTGACTGACCTGCAGAATTATTATTTTTGGAAGGAAAAGTTAACCTATGATTCCCAACAACGCCAAAAACATCGACGATTACATCGCTGCTTTTCCAAAGGAAATTCAGGCTATGCTTCAGGAGATCAGGGCTACCATCAAGAAGTCTGCTCCCGGTGCTGAGGAAGCGATCAAGTATGCTATTCCCACTTTTGTATTAAATGGCCGTAACCTGGTCCATTTCGCGGCTTTCAAAAACCATATCGGTTTTTATCCGACACCGACCGGCATAGAATCCTTCCAAAAGGAATTGTCAAAGTACAAGCAGGGAAAAGGATCAGTCCAGTTTCCACTGGATGAGCCCATGCCCTTAGCCCTGATCACGAAGATTGTCAAGTTTAATATGGCGCGGAATGCGGAGAATAGTAAAACGAAAAAGAAATAACATTAAGCTACCTGTGTCAAAGGGTAGCTAGTATTAAGTAGGGCGCAGATCCCTGAGTTTCCCGAAGGGCAGCAGATATTAAATAGCCTAATGGTCCCTGAGCCTGCCGAAGGGAAGGCAAGAATCAACTCTCTCATTTTCTCGACGGGGAGCCAACGGCTCCCGTCGAGAAAATGGGGGGAGATTGGCATTTTTCTTCCCTTCGACAAGCTCAGGGACCGATATATTTTCCTTTCTTTCAACAAGTTCAGGGATAGATAGATTTTTCTATCCTTAGAAAACTCAGGGACTGATATATTTTCCTTTCATTCAACAAGTTCAGGGATAGATAGATTTTTCTATCCTTAGAAAACTCAGGGACCGATATATTTTCCTTTCTTTCAACAAGTTCAGGGATAGATAGATTTTTCTATCCTTAGAAAACTCAAGGACTGTTAGATTTTCCTTTCATACCACAAGCTCAGGGACCGAAAGAAATTCATACCTTACTACAAACACTGTGGCCGATAGATTTTCCTATCTTTCGACAAGCGCGAGGATTGAAGTAGCTAAATCGAAAATCATTTTATCTTAATGATATGAAAAATAGCTTCTTAAGAATGGCACTGGGTTCCGCAATACTGTGGGCGATCTTTTGGACGGGTATCAGATCTGCGGAGAACGATGGATTTACTACCACCATCCTATGGACCTCCGTAGTCAGAGGTATTTTCTTTGGTATTTCCTGGGCATTGATCATGAAGTTGATAAACGGTGATCCATATAAACATGTCAAGCTTAAACTGGAAGCAGATGAATCCGTGATCCAGGAAGGTGGTGCTAATCTCATGACAGGAATGAAGGGAGAAGGAGGCAAACTCGCCGTCACCAGCAGCCGACTTCTTTTTAAGGGACAGCGATATGATACCCGGGATTTCCAGTTGGTTATGGAATATGACAAAATCGAAAATATCCGGATTCATAAATCCTGGAAGTTGCTGAAGAACGAACTGCACATCACCATGGTGGATGGCACCGGGCATAGATTTGCTGTCGATAAAGCGGTTCAATGGCTTAGCGCAATTGAAGGACAGATGGCCTCCACCCGGAACATGCATTTTAGTAACGCGTAGCCTGGTGACTTTGATATGAAATAGATGCCGTGTAATATAGGCCGCCCCATTTCTGTCGTTCAGACAGCCAAACGTCATTTAGCCGTTATCTTTTCTCCCTCCACATCCATTATTCAGGCATATTTCATCTGAAATTGTAGCTTCGCCATCCGATTTCAAAAGAACATTTCCAGTCACCGCCTGTTTAGACTCATTATGATTAATCATCGTTTTATTTCCTTAGCCTTAGCCTTAGCCTTCGCCTTTATATTTCCCTTCACTGCTTCTGCCCAAAATGGCGGGGACTGGAAGAGTAAAGTTTCACCTGCATTACTGGAGCAAACCAGGTCAGGTCAGTCAGCCTCTTTTTTAATCTTGCTGGCGACACAAGCAGATGTCAGCGAGGCCAAAGCGTTGCATACAAAAGAAGCCAAAGGCACTTATGTCTTCTCCACATTGCAACAAACTGCCTACCAATCACAACGAGGCCTTAAAGGGGTCCTGGATGCCCAACAAGTTCCTTACCAATCATTATATATTGTCAATGCCATTCGCGCAGAAGGTACCTTGTCTTTAATTCAAGCCCTTGCCGCGAGACAAGATGTGGCCAGCATCCTGGCCGAATCAACGGTGACATTACCAACACCTGTTGGACAAGAAGAAACGCAAAGCAATGGCAGGTCTGCCGTAGAGTGGGGTATCGATATGATCAATGCTGACGATGTATGGGCCCTGGGCTATACCGGTCAGGGGACCACTGTCGGAGGAGAAGACACCGGCTATGAATGGCATCATCCCGCACTCAAGAGCAAATATCGTGGATATGATGCGGCACTCGATACGGTCGATCACAATTATAACTGGCACGATGCCATACACGTAGCGGATACGCATCACCTGGATACAGTCAATCCATGTGGCTTTGATTCTAAAGAGCCTTGCGATGACAGAGGCCATGGCACACACACCATGGGTACGATGATCGGTAGTGATGGCGACAATCAGATCGGTGTTGCCCCCGATGCACAGTGGTGTGCATGCCGCAACATGGAACGCGGATATGGAACACCTTTTACATACATCGAATGTTTTGAGTGGTTCCTTGCCCCAACCGATCTCAATAATGAAAATCCGGATCCACTACTTGCGCCACATGTGATCAACAATTCATGGGGCTGTCCACCTACTGAGGGATGTGTTCCTGAAAATTTTGATATCATGAACATGGTCGTCAACAATCTTCGCGCAGCGGGCATCGTCGTCGTGGTGTCAGCAGGCAATGATGGAAGTGCATGTGGAAGTGTCTATACTCCGGCCGCCATCTATGAAGGGAGCTTTAGCGTTGGAGCTACCAGGCCAAATGATACGATCGTCGGATTCAGCAGCCG
>DATHZY010000299.1:0-3353 GCA_035458325.1 Saprospiraceae bacterium
GGGAATTTCTTGATTTCATTGACGAGCCAGCGGGAAGGATTTTTATCCGGGTCATAGAGGACAGGATATGGATTGTGAAGTTTGTAGCCGAGGTCGAGACGAATGATGAAAAAATCAAGATCGAGGCGGATGCCATATCCATAGCCGATTCCAAACTCTTTGTAAAAAGTCTTGGACAAATCAGCCTCTGGTCTGGAATCATCATTTTGTAAAATCCAGACATTCGCTGCGTCAAGAAAAAGAACTCCCTTGAAATACCAGAAGAGGGGGAACCTCAGCTCTGTGGAGAAATCAATCTTGAAATCACCGGTTTGATAGAAGGGGACATTCGGCGGAATATCTGTTTTGTCCTCGAATCCTCCGGGGCCGAGCTGGCGGATCTGCCAGGCCCTGTTGCTCAGGGCACCTCCTACATAAAATTGCTTGGGATATGGCACCTGCTGGGTGTAAGGGCCATAAGCGCTTGCAATGCCGGTATTCAACTTGATGGCTAATTCTGTATTTTGGGTTATATTACGAAAGTAGCGAACATCTATTTCGCCTTTTGCAAATTGGGAGAATTCAACAATATCTGCTTCGCTGCCATTTGGATTGAGTACAAATTCCTTAAACTCTCCGCTGATGAGGTTAGCCACCGAATTGATGGCATACATTTCAATACCGGATAGTTCCATACTATGCAACATCCTGAAGTGTCCGGTCTTCGACTTAACGCGGGAATTTACCTCATAGATATAATTCCTGAACAGGAAGCCGGTGTATAGCTGATTACCAAAACTCTCTGCGAGAAACTTGTTTGAATCGAGGATCTTCTGGTATTCCGGATAGGCGGTAGGTACAAATAAGTCAAAACCGATGCGGTTGATGGTTAGTTTTTTAAATGGATCTGGCTGGATGTCATAACTCAGGTTAGCATTGATATTGTAATAATCATACAGATCGCTGATGATGACATAATTGAACCCCATACTGAGGCGGGTGGATGCATCATCTACAAGCCAACGATGCAGTCGGCCACCGATTCTTGCTGTTTTCTCCGGATCATCGGTATGTCCGATCATGTGGTAGATATTGAGCGGGTCCATAAACTGCCGGAAAGAGAGATCTGTCGTGAGGCCTGCATTGAGGCTATTTAATAGCTGGCCGTT
This sequence comes from Saprospiraceae bacterium, assembly GCA_035458325.1. Taxonomy (GTDB): domain Bacteria; phylum Bacteroidota; class Bacteroidia; order Chitinophagales; family Saprospiraceae; genus Opimibacter. The sequence continues at coordinate 1,149 of DATHZY010000299.1, forward strand.
GGTGGTAGACTCCCTGTTGAAGAAGTTAAATTCAAAACCCAGCTCAGCATTGAGGTTGAGGATTTCAGCTCTGCCGAATATGTTACGGTCGCGATAATTGGTACTGAACGAGGTACCAAAAAGGGACCTTCGCTCCTGGGATGCAATATTTGAATAGGTGAGTTCACCATTGACATCAAAATTGATTTTTTTATTGCGTGTCAGGAAGAACGTATAGTCAATCTCCGGTGCACCAACTCCGGAAGAATCTATGACGGCATCCGGATTTACAAATCTGATCAGTTCTATCCGGCCCAGTTTTTTTATTGTATTGTCGATGTTGTCCTTACGGGTATAGGCATTGGGATAGAGGAATATGTTCCGTTGGATCGCATCGGGTTTCAAGGTGAATACATTGCTGTCCGGCAGAAAGTAGGTGATGTGATTGACCATGGTGTCATGGTAATGCTTTGGGTCCACGATATTGTAATCGGGGTAGACCTTGATATCACCAACAACATAGATCTGGTGAAAGGTACTGTCGGATGGATTCAAAAGCCGTATGATCCCTTTAACCCTGCCTCCGGCGGTATCTACTTCCATGGGGGAAACATAGGTTTCATTGAAGGTGGCATAGCCTTCGTTTTGAAGCAACCTGACGATGCGTCCTTTCTCCTGATTGTAAAGCTGGATATCCAGGGGGCTTTCTGCAGGTATGAGGGAATTTTCCTTTGTTTTATCCACGATCACCTGGAGTGTCGAATCTTCAGCGATGATCAGGATCGTATCCAGGAAAATCCGGGGTCCGGGATTGACCTGGTAGAGAACTTTCGTTACCTTCTTTTCGGTCTTTGCTTCGTAATTGACAGTGGCTGATCTATATCCTCTGAGTTGAAGATATTTTTCAAAGTCGTCGCTGGTCTGTTCAGCTTTCAGGGAGTCATAGATCACCGGGCGGTTTTTGATGATCCGCTCTTCATCCCATTTCTTATGGTCAGGGTTTTCTTTTAACTTTTCCTGGTACTGATAGTAGAAGACATGACGGGGGAAGAAAAGAGAATACTTCGTCTGAGGTTGACGATAGTAATTTAGGAAGCTCTCCTTGATCTCCGATTTACTGTGGATAGGGTAGCTTGATTTGAGCTTTATCTTGTTGGACATCAGAAAGGACTGATCATCCTCCAGATATTTTTTACTATTGCAGGACGAAAGAAGGACGCATAGAGCAAGCAAAAGGCCCCAGAGCGCGATGCGCAAGTGGTGTCCTCTCTGACAATATTTGAATATGGAGCCATTTTCCAAAGCAAGGATCAAACTCATACAGTCCCTTCAACATAAAAAGTTCAGGCAAAAGTATGACAAATTCATAGTAGAGGGCCTGAAGATCACCAAAGAGCTGATCATGGAGCGCCTTTCCATAGTAGAATCGGTTTATATTTCCAACCCTGATTATCAGGATATTCTTGAGAATCTGATTGATCGAGACCGGGTTTGCCAGGTCACACCCCAACAGATGCATCAAATCTCACAGATGTCTACGCCTCCAGGAGTATTGGCAGTTTGTTCATTACCTCCGGAAATCCATCTCCCGGAACAGATTGATGATTTGCGAATATTTTATCTTGATTCGATACGTGATCCGGGAAATCTGGGCACTATCCTGCGAATTGCAGACTGGTTTGGACTGGACTTTGTGATCCTGTCACCTGATTGTGTTGACATATACAACCATAAGGTCCTCCAGGCTTCGATGGGCAGTGCTCTTCGTGTGAGGACCTGCGTCCTTGACAAGGTGGAGCTGCTGGCCTTAGGCGAAGGCAAGATCTACGTCTGTGATGCTGAGGGTAAAAACATCTTCACTACAACACCACCGCAAGGAGGCATTATCGTATTAGGAAATGAATCATTAGGCGTTTCAGGTGAGATTGCTCATCAGGTGAAGGAGGTGTTTGCCATACCAGGCGACAGAAGCCTGGGTGCTGAGAGTTTGAATGTCGCGTCAGCGGCGGCGATTGTGGCGGCGTGGTGGAGGGCATAGGGCATAGAGCATAGGGCATAGAGCTGCATTGAGCATTGAGCAGCATAGAGTCAAGTGCATAAAGCTTTGCGTAGGTTTTATTGATTAAAGGAGAAAAAGTAAAATCTGTTTCCAGACAGTCCCTCTGCGCTATGCCCTATGCTCTATGCTTTTTGCTATTTTTGCACCACTGATGAATGCAACGATAA
>DATHZY010000300.1:0-4610 GCA_035458325.1 Saprospiraceae bacterium
CAATGCATATTCGTGAAGACAGCACGTCCAATGAATTGGTATCATCAGACACGCACATATTGTTTGAAGCCAGGCAAAACGGAAAGGCATACCGATTTGATGAAAAAGTCAATTTCGCCTCTCTCGGAAGAAATCACTTTAAAGAATCTTACCAGATCGGTAATGACGTCATAGAGGCAGAACTTGAAGCTTTTATTCCTAACCCGGAGACCATACTCGAACCATCTGACAAAGGTGTACCTGTCATCAAGATCGTGATTGGTGGTGCCATGGGCCGTGAAGAGTATTTTCTGAAAGAGGGAGACTATAAAAACCTGAATGGCTCCTGGTTTAATTTCGGAAACCCAGAGCAACCAGAAGCCTACAACATCTATTACAGGAACGATTCCATCGTCTTTAAATCACCGGAAGTCCTTGACCACATGGTCATGGCCACCCAAAAGAAGGATACCATCTACCCCGGGGTCTATATGCCACTCGTGGTACGCTCGCTCTATACCGGCAGCCGGGGCAACTTTGCTATCGGTGATTTCAACCCAAGCGCAGAGGTGATGATGAAGTCTTCCGGACCAAAGATGAAAAGCGAAAGCATAGCAGCGCTGCGACTTAAAATCAGTATCAATGGAACACCTTCTACGGTGATGGTGTATGGCAACAAAGGAATTGAAGGCGTACCGGAGATCGTCAAGGGTGGCAATACGGAACTCGCAGTTGCCTATGGTGCAAAGCGGATACAACTTCCCTTTTCTTTAAAGCTACGTGACTTTATCCTGGATAAATACCCAGGCACTAATAGTGCATCATCGTATGCCAGTGAAGTGACCCTGATCGATCCACGAAAAAACATACGCAGGGACCAGCGGATCTTTATGAACAACATCCTTGATTACGGAGGGTATAGATTTTTTCAATCCTCTTTTGATCAGGATGAGCTCGGCACCGTCCTGAGTGTGAACCATGACTTCTGGGGTACCTGGATATCCTATATCGGATATATCCTGCTGACCATTGGACTGGTCTTCACACTCTTCCACAAGAAGAGCCGGTTCAGGGAACTATCCAACAGGCTCAAGGACATGCAGATGCCTGATAAACGGAGCTCAGTAGCGGGTTTGATCCTGCTGATGATGCTTGTCTTTCCAGGCAGGCAGTATGCTAACAATGTCAATGAACTGCAATTACACATCATCCCTAAAGAGCACGCAGCCGAATTCGGTCGATTGCTGGTGCAGGATCAGAAGGGACGGATGAAGCCAATGAATACCTTGGCCAGCGAGGTACTCCGTAAAATATCCAGGAAAGAAAGTTTTTATGGGCTCAATGCTGACCAGGTTTTCCTGGGGATGACATTATATCCTGAAGAATGGACGCAACAACCTATCATTAAGATTGGCTCCCAGGAAGAGATCAGGAGCCTGATACCTGCAAAGGCAGAGCTGGCCACGTTTAATGATTTTTTTGGCGCGGATGGTCAGTACCTCTTAAGGGACCAGGTGAGAAGGGCATACAGCCTGCAGCCCATCGACCGGTCACTGTTTGATAAGGAGATCATGAAAATCGATGAGCGCGTCAATATCTGCAACATGATTTTCAATGGTAGTATGGCGCGAATCTATCCTGTGGAAAACCATCCAACAGACCAATGGCTGACACCCGCAGAAGCACTTCATCCAACAGCACAGTCTCACTCCTCTCCTTTTATCCTTAGTTTTTTCCAGGAGTATGCACTGGCTGTGCAGGATGCTATGGCTTCACAGGCATGGGGCCCGGCCAATCAGCAAATCGAAGCATTGCACAACTATCAACAACAAAAAGGGGGCGAATTACTACTATCACAGAGCAAGGTGGATATGGAAATCCTGCTCAACAAGATGAATGTTTTTTCAAGGCTGACAAAGGCTTATGGACTGCTGGGCCTTGTGTTTCTGATCTTGTTTTTTACGAAGGTGTTCAAGCCGGAGTTAAACATGAGAAGACCTACTCAGATAGCCACCTTTTTGTTAGCGTTATTTTTCCTTGCCCATACATTCGGCCTGGGTATCCGTTGGTATGTATCCGGGAGGGCACCATGGAGTAACGGATATGAGTCGATGATTTATATAGGTTTTACGACGGTACTGGCGGGATTGATTTTTACCAGGAAATCACTGGGTGGACTTACAGCAACAAGCATTTTAGCTTCTACGATTTTGATGGTGGCAGGATTGAGCTGGCTTGATCCCGAGATCACCCCTTTAGTGCCGGTATTGAAATCCTATTGGCTGACGATACACGTTTCGCTGGAGGCAGGGAGTTATGGATTCCTGATGCTTGGTGCGATCATTGGATTGCTCAACCTCATGCTCATGATTTTTCTTACGCCTGCTAACGAAGCCAGGATTGGACGCACCATCAGGGAGATGACATACATCAGCGAGATGACGTTGATCGGCGGTTTGATCATGGTGAGTACCGGCACCTACCTCGGTGGTGTGTGGGCCAATGAATCGTGGGGAAGATACTGGGGATGGGATGCAAAAGAGACATGGGCGTTAGTTACGACACTTGTATATGCATTTATCCTCCATATGCGATTTATACCCGGCCTTCGCGGACCATATGCATTCAGCGTTGCTTCCCTGTTTGGATTTGCTTCAGTAATGATGACCTATTTTGGAGTTAACTATTATCTGTCCGGCCTACACTCCTATGCTGCAGGTGATCCTGTTCCGATTCCTTCGTTTGTCTATTACACCGCAGCAGCATTTACGGCGATCAGCCTGTTGGGCTATTGGAAATACAGGCAATACAAAGTGTAACCACCGGGGGAGTCATCATCCGCACCGGCATTAAGAGATGTGCGGATGAATCAAGAATGTGCTGATTATTGATGCAACGGCATTTGCGCAATCATTTTTGGCCGCGCAAAATTGTCGATAGTCTTTTTGGTAACCCACACATAAGAATCTGCCAGTGCAACCGGAGGTGACATCAGCCGGATAAAATGAAACCGTCCGACGATTGTCTGGTGGGACAACAATTGTTGCTGAGCGTGTGAAGATTCTATAACCTCTACTCCACTAAGCCCAGTTATATTTTCCACAAAGGAACCTAATTGCTTTACGGACGGTGCTCTAGAGGCCTTTCGTTCCAGCAGCGGTGGTGTATAGAGCCCTTGCCAGATATCCTTAGCCTCTCTTCTTTGCAACAGGATTTTTCCGCGCCACATGAGGACTATAAAGTGAAAGTAACGGAAGACAACTGACTTCTTTTTAGAACGCACCGGAATGGAGGCCACCATTCCGTTTTGTAAGGCATAACATCTCCTGGAGAGCGGGCATGTGGCACAACCGGGATTCGCTGGTTTGCAAACAAGGGCACCGAAGTTCATGATCGCCTGATTGAACGCCCCGGGAGAAACACCTTTCATATACTTTGAAGCGGTGTCGCGAATTGCATTGTGTGTGGTGGCCGCATCAATCGAAGAAGTGATTCCTTCGTATCGTGCAATAACCCGCTTGACATTACCATCCACTACGGGATAAGAAAGGCCGAATGCAAAGGAAGCAATAGCTGCTGCGGAATACGGGCCAATCCCGGGAAGGGCGAGCAATCCTTCGTAGGAATCAGGAAATGCGCCACCAGATTGTTGGTTGATATATATAGCTGCCTTGTGCACATTCCTGGCGCGTGTATAATACCCCAATCCCTGCCAGTATCGGAGCACCTCATCCAGTGGCGCATCTGCCAGTGATTTGACGGTGGGGAAACGACCTACAAACTTCAGGTAATAAGGAGCTCCTTGCTCAATGCGTGTCTGTTGCATGATGATCTCTGAAATCCAGATATGGTATGGATCACGAGGGCCACCATCCCAGGGTAAGGGGCGTGGGTTAGCAGCTTGCCAATGCAGGAGGTGTTTTGCAAATGTGGAAGGCATGCGGCAAAGCTAAACATCAGCAGTGCATCGCAGTGAATTCAGCAATACCTGCCGTGAAGAAAAAACGAGGGAATGAAAAACTACGGACGTACTGTGTAATACCTTTTTTCGATCATATCCTTTAACTCCTTGCGAGCAAAGAATATACGGCTCTTGACCGTTCCAAGCGGAAGGTTGAGGGTATCTGCAATCTCCTGGTACTTGTGACCGAGATAATGCATTTCAAAAGGAACCCGAAGTGATTCATCAAGGTTTTCAACCATCGTGCTCAGTTCATCCATCATGATATTGGATTCAGCACTGTTACTGATAGAAGCTGCACCGCTGTTGATATAATACAGGTTTTCTGTAGAATCTATGATGGTGCGGGTCTTTACGTTCTTGCGGTAGTTGTTGATGAAGATATTCTTCATGATCGTCAGCAACCATGCTTTCAGGTTAGTGCCCGGGATAAATTTATCAACGTTGCTGATTGCACGAAAGGCAGTCTCCTGATAAAGGTCTTTGGCTTCTTCACTGTTCTTGGTCAGCTTGTACGCAAAAGTGTGAAGGGGTCCACTGAGACTTGACAATTGGTGATTAAAATCTGAGGTTGACATAGTGGTTGCTTTTTGATAATTCAAAATTACGGAAAACCTCAACAAGAATTCAACAAAAGTTAGACAAACACCATTATTTTAACGATAAATTA
>DATHZY010000301.1:0-3121 GCA_035458325.1 Saprospiraceae bacterium
ACTTTTCACTTTTTACTTTGTATGCTTTCGCCTTTTTAAGTGGGGTTAAAACCCCACTTAACTTAATCGGTCGTGCCTACGGCACTTGGATCGATGATTTGCAATCATCGATCTTTCTGGTAGAGCATGCTTTCCGCCTCTTGCCTTAGCCTTCGCCTTCACCTTTTTTCACTTTTCACTCTTCATTTTTCACTTCTAACTTCTAACTGCTCACTGCTCACTTCTAACTTAAACTCTTTCCACTCCATACCATCCTGGTATATAATTGCACTGCCTTCAGGAAATTGTTTGAAGGTGAGCAGGTATGGGTAGTCAAGTGTTTCGGCCTTGAAGTATTCGTTTTCATAACTGCTGGCGCCAATTCCGCTGAGGTGCCACCAATTGCCCCATTGATTGAAAGTGACCTTGATTTGCATAGGACCTGTTTGTTCCACCTTCACTCCATCATTTGGCGTGGTCATATTGTATTGAAAGACATCATACATCACCCCATTGTAAGGTGTCGCTGTCTGGAAATCAAGTAATTCATCGATTCCGGATGGAGCCTGGATGATGGAGGTCATCACGATGCCATTGAGGTTGTCAGGACTATTGAGTACAAAGACATGGCTGCGATCATGCCATCTGAAAGTATCTCTCAAGTGATGCACGATTTCTGTAGACTGCTTCCAGTAATGAATCGTTTTTTCCTGCAGATACACCTGCACCAGGAGGATAATGCCCATGACTGAACCCCATAACCACTTTGGTGTCCTGGATAACATAGGCAGGATGGCGACAAGGATGAATAGGAATGGGAGATAACTAAAACGGTCATTCATGCCTACCTGAAGGTGATAAAAGAAGAGGTTCGAAACGGGCAACACGTATAACATCGAAGCGGCCATGCCAAGGAAAGCCAGATGAACATATCCAGATACTTTTTTAATCCGAATGAAGTAGAGGAGTGCAATTGCTATACACATCACCAATAAAAAGAAAACAATCTCCGGGTTTGACAGTATGTTGTCAAAGATCAGTCCCTTGGTTTTGAATGAGAAGAAACGGGCATCTGCAAGATGCTTGACCAGGTATTTGAATTCAGTCGACATCATGGCGATGATATCAATATTGAGATGCGCCGCTGCCCCATAGTGGCCAACCCATGCGCCGATGGTCAGCTTATTAAGCAGAATACCAACGACCAGCAAAATCCACAAAGAACTGCTCAACGTTACCGCACGGCGGATGTTGAACGAGGTCCTGGTACCTGCGAAAGCCTCAATGACCAGGTAAAGACTGATGACTAATGGAGTGATATAGGATATCTCCAGCAAGAAAATAGAAAGGAAATAAATCCCAAGGCATAGCCAGAGAAACTTAGGTTCACCCTGGTATAGATATTTTGGCGTTAAAAGGAACAAGCCCATGACTGCAGCCAGGGAGAGAAGATAATGGACACATACTTTCCACACCACCACCTCAACATTGTAAGGATGCACCAGGAAAAGGATACACAGCAAGATGATCAGCAGCCCCGGTGCATTGATCTTCCATCGTGTATTGATCTGCATCAGCCAGGCATACAACAACCAGCCGTTGAGCGCATGCAACGAACAGAAAACAAGATACCATGGTAATCCCTGGATGTGGAAAAGGGAATACAGGCTGTAAAAGAAGAAATGAAGAGTCTGATGGTTTCCTTTATAACCGAAACTATTAAAGATATCCGCAAAGGTACCTGCCTCATAAGCACGCTGCCAACCAAGGAAATCAAATACAAATCCGGCTCCGATGGTCGGATAGAATGCTATCAGGGTGATTAGCAGAAAGAGAGGGAAGATCAGCCTGGATGGTTTCATAGTTGGGCGGCCAGGGGATGAAGGGTGTTTTCGATCTTACCACCTTCCATAATGTAGAGCCCGCCTTTGCTTTTTCGTTCTTCCACAAATTCGATGCCCTCCCATTGGCCGTTACATGAATTATGGATTTTGCCTGACGACAAGATGACCAGTTTGCCACCCGGGAATATTTTAATACTCGAACCTTCCGGCATAGAAACCCGGCAACCAATTTCCAGGATACCTCCCTCACGGATTACGATATTGCCTTCAAGGTCCGCGCTGCCTTCCCAGCGGATGCTATCGCTGATGGTGATGGTGGCACTTGTATCCAGTACACACCATCGAGGTTCAAGCACATTGCGCTGGATGGCACCGAGCCTTGACATATTCATCACGATTTTGCCGATCTGGCAAGGCGTGAGTGCTGCCATATGGGCATTGTAATCCATCATGTTATTGGAATACAGCGAATCACAAGGAGGTTTATCCGTTACATTCCAGCAATTGGGGTGTGCCGGTGTGTCATCACAACCATCATGCCCGCCCCATGTGTGCGATAGGCCAAGTGAATGCCCGATTTCATGATTGGTAATGCCTCGGATGTCCCAGACATTTGGGCGCTTATGCCAATTGCCAAATATCTTGACAGAACTCCCGAGAGAAATCCCTGAAGCATCTGGCCTGTAAGTTGGAGAAGGGATGCTGTCCAGATGATGAGTCTGGAGAAATATATTCATCACCGAATCATCACGCACAGCATATTTTTCAATCACGCGCTTATCACTGATGTTGCGATCCCTGCCAGTCTTGACGGCATAGCATAATTCATCATCAATATGATAGTATATTCCGTCATCACCTGGTACGGTAGGATCTGGTGATATTACATAGCGATAGGGAATATCCAGGACAGGGGTTTCATTTCCGTGCGGAAGAAACATCTTCATGTTCCGCTCAAGATTACTGTTGGTCACCTTGATCCATTCCCGTGCGTAGTTCGTGGTCTCTTCTTCAGGCATATTGTACCGGCCGTCAGAAGAATTCATAAAATGGATATTGACCCGAACGTATTTCATGCGGAGTAGATCCGGATGGGCCACATAGGATAGGGGGGTGTAGCAGGTGCTGAGTTTACTGTCAGGTTCCGCACGCGGCAGAAGCATGACATCATCCGTAGTTGCCCGGCGGACGATGATTTTCGGACTGCATGCTGCGAACATGAGGATGCACGCCCATACAGGGATCATCCGTAGCATGATCAGGTATTTAAGCCACCACAAATGCTGATCACCTGTCCG
>DATHZY010000302.1:0-6747 GCA_035458325.1 Saprospiraceae bacterium
GACAATAGACCTGGATGCAAAGATAACGAATTATTGTAATATGTATTACTATGACTTATGCGGTATTTGCCGCTGCCCTGGTGTCCCCACCAGCAGCATCGGTGTGGCTATAAAGCTTATAGGCTTATAAAGCTTATGGGCTTATATGTTGATGGGTTTAGGAGTTTTGGGCTTATGGGCTTATATGTTGATGGGTTGATGAGGTTAGGAAGCTTATAAAGCTTATAGGCTTATAACTTATGCGGGATTTGCCGCTGCCCTGGTGCCCCCACCGGCAGCATCGGCGGGGCTATATAGCTTATAGGCTTATAAAGCTTATGGGCTTATATGGTGATGAGTTGATAAGTTGATAGGTTGATAGGCTGCCATAAAAGCCCTGAAAGGGCGAACGAGTAGGAAGGGGGTTCAGCCCCTGACGGACCGACTCACAACTCACAATTCACAGTTTTCCACTTTTCACTCTTCACTTGGTTGGTGAGCTGTAGCCCAAGGATGTGTAAAGCAGGTCGAACCATCACTCTTCACTTAATAAATCCTCATCTTTGCCCGATCAATTCAAATCAATATGGACGAACTCAGACTCACGATAGAAGCCGCATGGGAGGACCGCAATCTCCTGATGGAAAAGGATACCCGATATGCCATCATGGAATGCATACGGATGCTCAATGAAGGCCAACTCCGCGTAGCCAATCAGCGGGGCCCGGGTGACTGGGTGGTCAATGAATGGGTCAAGAAGGCCATCACGCTCTACTTTCCTATACAGCCGATGGAAACGATCGAAGTGGGCCCTTTTGAATTTCATGATAAAATTCCGCTGAAGAAGGGTTTTGCTCGACAAGGTGTACGGGTTGTGCCTCATGCCCTTGTACGCAATGGATCTTTTATTGAATCTGGTGCCATCCTCATGCCTTCGTATGTCAACATCGGAGCCTATGTTGGTTCCGGCACCATGGTCGATACCTGGGCTACGGTTGGTTCCTGCGCCCAGATCGGACGAAATGTACATCTCAGCGGAGGCGTCGGGATCGGAGGAGTACTCGAACCCCCGCAAGCCAGCCCAAATATCATCGAGGACGATTGCTTTATTGGCTCCAGATGCATCGTAGTGGAAGGAGTCATTGTAGAACAGGAAGCTGTGCTGGGCGCAAATGTGGTCATCACGCAATCCACGCATATTATCGATGTCACCGGACCATCCCCGGTCACGTACAAGGGACGTGTTCCCGCCCGTTCAGTAGTGATCCCCGGCAGTTATGAAAAAACATTCCCCGCAGGCAAGTACAACGTGCCTTGCGCGCTGATCATCGGACAACGTCAACCTTCAACGGACAAGAAAGTGTCCCTCAATGCAGCATTACGTGATCACCAGGTAGCCGTATAGCCTTATCCCTTTTCCAAGTAGTATCTTCGCGCTACATGCAACTGGCACATTATATTGATCACAGCTACCTCCGGCCTGACTGTACGGAGGAGATCATCGACCGGCTCATCGCGGAGAGCAGGGAATATGGTTTCAAGGCCATATGTATTCCTCCGATGTACCTTCAATACGCCAAGGTGCATTCAGGTGACCGTTCTTTCCTCTTGTGCACAGTAGCCGGTTTTCCAATCGGATATGATCACGTAGAAGCTAAACTGGCCTCGCTGCGGAGATCAGCAGATCTTGGCGCTGACGAAGTGGATGTGGTCATCAATCTTTCTGCCGTCAAGACTGGACATTGGAAACTCACCCGACAGGAACTGACGGCGCTGTCAGAAACCGCCGCCGAACATCATGTTACGCTCAAGTGCATCATTGAAGCACAATTGCTGACCGAGGACGAAATCATGCGGATCTGTGAAATCAGCAATGAGTTGAAGCTTCAGTTCGTTAAGACATCGACCGGATTTTTCGGAGACCCGGTGAGAGAAGATACGATCAAGCTACTGCGCAGAAACCTGGATCCATCCATACGCATCAAAGCATCTGGGGGAATCAACAATTATAACCAGGCGATGAAAATGATACGGGCAGGCGCCGACCGCCTTGGGTGCAGCCAGAGTGTAGCCATTGTAAAGGAAACTAACCAGGACCAGTAATACAGGATCCATGACAACGAAGCCTGCAGTTTTTCGAAATTGCCTTTTATATAAAGTATTCCTGTCCACAGCTTTGTTGCTCGTGGCTATTCCGCGCAGTGATGCCCAGATCATAGAGGAGCCGCAGATCACTGCCCTGATGAACAGATGGGTAGCCTACAATATAGAGCACCAGGAGATACGGGGATGGCGGATCCAGATCATGGCCAGTATCGACAGGAGGCAGATGGAAACAGCACGTCGTGTGTTTGAAAAGCGATACCCGGAGTACCCGGTTGTCTTCATTCACAACGAACCATACTTTCACCTCAAAGTTGGTGCCTTTACGACGATGCAGCGTGCACAGGCCTTTCTTAAAAAAATGCAGCAGGACTATCCTCAGGCGATTCCGGTCACCGACAACCTGAAGGTGGAAGAACTGTTGTTATACGACCAATAGGTTGAACACGGTACATGAAGAAGTTTGACTGGATCAGTTTTGCAATTGTCATTAGCCTGATTATCATCGGCCTGATGATGATCTATGCTGCGGGATACCAGCCGGATGCGCAAATTCCTTTCTTCTCCACACAAGCCGGTAAGCAAAGTATTTTCATCGTGGGTGCGCTGGTGATCCTGACCGGATCTCAATTGATTGACTGGAAATTCTGGAGTGGATTTGCCTACCCGTTTTATGCGTTCACGATTTTCCTGCTCTTGCTTGTTTTGATCCTTGGCGCCACCATTAAAGGATCTACCAGTTGGTTCCAGCTGGGTTGGTTTTCGTTTCAGCCTTCAGAACTGGCCAAGGTGGGTACTATCATGGCCCTGGCATCGTTCCTGAGCCATCATCGTACACGCGTATCAGATACCCGGGATTTAATGGTGGCATCGGGCATTATTCTGTTACCTGCACTATTGGTTTTGTTGCAGGGTGATGCCGGATCAGCACTCGTTTTCCTCTCCATCTTCCTGGTGCTATTCAGGGAAGGACTGGCGATCTGGATTCCTGTCCTACTCTTCATCTTTGCCTTGCTGTTTGTACTTGCTCTCAAATATGACGTCTTTGTCGTGCTACCCTTACTGCTTTTCGCCGGTGGCATTTTTCTGCTGACCAGTGTCAAGCGTAAGCAAATGCACCTGTTGGTCAGCCTGGGTATGTTTATGCTGGCCATAGCCTTTGCTTTTCTGGAAAGACTTGACATTGTCATCGGGCTTTCTGTAGTCTACATGCTCTATGCTGCGATCGAAAACTTTATCACCAAGCAGATCAGGCAGGTTGTTTTATTGTCAGTTGGTGTGACGATCTTGTTCGGATTTGCCTACACGAGCAGTTACCTGTTTACCAATGTACTCGAACGACATCAGCAGGACCGTATCAATGTATGGCTCAATCCGGAAGACTGCGACCCGCGAGGCTCTCTTTACAATATTCTTCAATCTAAAATCGCGATTGGTTCAGGAGGCTTTACCGGCAAGGGATATCTCCAGGGGACGATGACTAAACTCAACTACGTACCTGAGCAGAGCACCGATTTTATCTATAGTATCATCGGTGAGGAGCATGGCTTTATCGGATCTATAGCCGTGATCATGTTGTTCCTGATCCTGATGCTGCGGGTCATAGACATTGGCGAGCGGGCACGCATTCCCTTTATCCGTCATTATGCCTTTGGTGTTGTTGGTGTTTTGTTTACCCACTTCATTGTCAATATCGGCATGACGATGGGACTGATGCCTGTCATCGGTATTCCGCTTCCGTTTATCAGTTCCGGAGGTTCTTCACTTCTCGGATTTAGCATGCTGATTGGTATCCTGCTAAGTATGGACTCTAGTTGGGTGCGATCCAGAAGAGTCATGTAAAAGCATAGGGCAGAGGGCATAGCACAGATCAAAAAGTGACGAAGATCCTACCCCAATCCGAAGATTGAAGTGCACAGAGCATTTTTAGAGGTGTGCCGTTGCAGGAGTTTGCGCCTGCAACCACTGGGGATACCAAAGAAATTTGGCCCATGGCCGTTGGATGGCGCGTCGTAGTGAGCGAAGTCGAACTATTCTCGCCGCCAACCATATTGTGAATCCTCCACAGGAATTCTAAATAGAGATCTCAATGCTGGCGGCGAGAACGCCATCCAGCGGCTAATCTATTTAGGAAAATCTTTATTGCAGATTTATTGAATAGCCCCGACTTGAAAGTCGGGGAAGGAGCGTCTCATGCAAAAAAAAAGAGGGGACACTCAGAAAGTGCCCCCTCATTATATTTCAAAACGCCTGGATCAGAAATTCCAGAGACGCGTGATATTGAATCCAATCAGGATCTGATTGTCACCAAAATTATTGGGGTTGTAGGTATGATTATACTGAGGGACCAGGCTCTGGAAATTGCCCACAAAAAGCTGGAAGGCATGGGAGCTGGTTACCAACTCAAGGCCCATACTGAGGTTTGGCTCAGGATCAAAAAACTCCTGGTCCGTGATTGGCTGGTCATACTCTACAATCACACCAATGGTGTTGGAGATCTTATACCTGGCCAATGCACTGAAAGAAAACTGTGCATTCTTATCCTGGCCTAAGTCAACGCCTTCACTATCATATTGGTGCTCCTTGAAGTTAAACCATGATAAGTTACCTGAGACCTGCAGTGAAAACTTATCTGTGATTTTACGGGCCACCATCACCTGGTGAAAGAAAGACCACCGGTCTGTGCTTTCCTCAAACGGTGTGTCTTCTTCTTCACGGGTATCGACAGCGGCATTGACATAATAATTCAGACTGATTGGAGACCCACCACCTTTCATTTGCCTGAGGATGGCATACTTGCCATAAAAATCAACAAGGTTATAGAACTTGGTAAATCCAAGACCAACGATCAGCCGGTCAACCGGAACGTAATCAACACCTAACCGGATATTGGAAGAAGCGAAGACTCCATAGAAATCTTCATATCCATTTTCCCAGGTACCGAACCGGTGCTGAAAATCAGCTTCAAAAGTTCCTTTTACCGGTACCATTACGGTTTGTGCATCGATGAGCCAGATACTCTCAAACGTATTTTTAACAGGGGTGATTTCTTCTGCTACCTCTTCAGCCACCATCACGTCATCCTGTGCCCGGAGATTACCTGTAGCCAGCGAAAATATCGCACAGCCTATTAAAAATACCCGGCCCAAAGGCCGGGATTTTATTTGATCACTTTTACATGCTTTCATTTGCAATTGCTTTAGCGCATACATTCAATTGGAGGAGATCATCCCGCTCCTGACTTATTGCATTGCAGCAATAGAATTGGTGAGCAGCGCCATAGAATACTTGAAATTATGGACGCCACGACTTCTGTCTTCTTTTACAAATTTGTAATTGAATAAGGCACCAGCTTCATGTCCTTCAAAATCACCTTTAACATTCTGCTCGGTAGTTGGATTGTACAATCCCCTGGCTACGAGTAGTGCTTCCAGTTCTTCAAGCTTGGCTTCGATTTGAGCCTGGCGATCATCCGTCAACGCGGTCAGGTCTGCGGCAACAGGGTGACAGGCAACACAAGCTGCTGTATTAATATTTCCATCTTCACCTTCAGTGATCACCCGGAAAGTGTGTCCTCCTGAAGCAGCTGCCTGGGCAGGACCCATATGACAGACAATACATGCGTTAGCGGTATTATTAGCTAATAATAAAGTGTGCGCAGAATTTTCATACACGGCAGGACCGGCAAGTTCGTATCCATTTATACCTGGCAGCATTTCACCCTGTGGGCCGTAGTGCGGACCATATCGGGTGGTTTGGATATTGACTGTGCCTCCTCCTGCAAGAGGATCAGGTAACGCAGGAGTATAGTTTCTTGATTGGTGGCAACTTATACATAAGTTTGCTTTTCCAAAATCCAGTGTCTGGCCTCCTACCCAAAGTGTAACAGGATCCTCCTGCGTAAAGGCCCAGTCCGCCTCGGTATAGGTGGAGTGGATCTGGTGGCAGGTATAACAGTTTGGTGGCAACGGATCTTCTATGGTTGCCGCAGTTGCGCCAAATGGTGCATCTGTTTCAATCCTTTCCAGGAATCCCTGACTGGTATGACAACCTGCACAAGCGGTTGTATTGCGGTCGTAATGCCCTCCAGTAGCATGTACAGAATGCTCCCATTGAAACTGCTTGGCAGAGATCAACTGAGAACTTCCATGGCACGTTACACAGTTTTGAGTACCCTCTCCTTGTGGGCCTGCAGGACCTTGCGGGCCTATCGGACCTATCGGACCAGCCGTACCATCCTCACCTTCACATGATGCTAGCCCCATCACGATGGCTATGCAAAAGGTGCAAATCAAAAGCATGTAGTTTTTCATATTGCTTGGTTTTACTCGTTTACTATTATTAATAAAACGTTAATTACTAGTATCAAAATTGGTCTTTATACAAAGAGATTCAGATGATCTAAATCATTACCTCTGTTGATCCTTCTCATAGAATACAATGGATCCAACCAGGGAGGTTTTTGCCTACGAAATTTAACCAGATTTCTTGAATAAAAGAAGTAAAAGAGCCGCCCCGGCCACCAAAAAACCCAGCAAAAACAAGGTTTTTCCAGGTTTTTTTGTGATTTGCATCGTCAGGATTTCGGGTGTACCATTCAGACACTCTGTCGGGGTGAATCGGTAACCACTATAATTTTGGGATTCTCCGGCTAAAAAGGTGAGT
>DATHZY010000303.1:0-5074 GCA_035458325.1 Saprospiraceae bacterium
GTGGTGAGTGGTGAGTGGTGAGTGGTGAGTGGTGAGTGGTGAGTGGTGAGTGGTGAGTGGTGAGTGGTGAGTGGTGAGTGGTGAGTGGTGAGTGAAAGATTTGGGGAATTCAAGGTAAGTATTTTGATGCATGGAGCATGGTAACGCCCATCTATCGACAACGACACACGTTTGACGTTCCATAACCCGCAATCGGGTAATCAGATTATGCCTTTTGCCGGGTTGATTTTAGCATCAGATCAATCAGTAAGCCCGCGATAACGACACCTCCGCAACCGATCACATTGTACCAAAGGAATCCGATATCGGTGGTCCAGTAACAAACCAGGACGATACTCTGTGCAATCAGGGCCGCGATAAAGACTGCATTGGAAGACATGCTGCGGATCAGGAAGGCACTCAGGAAAATACCCAGCACCGTCCCGTAAAAAATCGAACCGATAATATTGACAAACTGGATGAGGTTTTCGAACAAGCTACCGATACTGGCAAATCCAATGGCAATGAGTCCCCACATGACCGTAAATGACTTGGAGGCTATGACATAATGCTTTTCACTGGCTTCTTTGCGAATCAGTCGTTTATAGATGTCTACGGTGGTCGTCGCCCCCAGCGCATTGAGTCCGGAAGCTGTCGCTGACATGCCTGCTGCAATGATCGTTGTGATCAGCAGGCCGATAAAGCCATGCGGCAGATAGTCCATGATGAAACGCAGGAAAACATAATCCTTATCGTTGGATTCTACTTCCGGTAGGTTTTTTTCAATCAGCACTTTTGCTTCTGAACGTAATGCTCTTTCTTTCGCAACACTCGCATCCATGAGTACCTTATCCGGATAGGTGCGTTCACCTGACAATACCGGTGCATAAATGGATTGCCTGTTTTCATGCTCAAGTTTCCATTCTGCCTGTAACCGGGTATAGTCGGGTCCTGCCGTCGTCTCCAGCATATCTTTTTCAACATGTGAATTGAAAAACAACGGCGATGACTGGAATTGATAGAAGACAAAAACCATAACGCCTGCGAGCAGGATAAAAAACTGCATTGGAATCTTGAAGAATGCATTAAACATCAGCCCCAGTCGTCCATCACGGACGGATTGTCCGGAAATGTAACGTTGCGCCTGAGACTGATCAGTTCCAAAATAAGCAAGGGCAAGGAAGGTGCCTCCGGTAATGCCAGACCAAAAGGTATACCGGCTATTCCAATCAAGGCTGAAGTCAACCACATTGAGACGGCCATGCGCACCGGCTATATACATGGCATCGACCATACCCACGCCCTGAGGTAAAGAATGGAGTGTAATGATAAACGCTGTAATGATGCCACCGATCATCACGGCCATCTGGAGTTCATGTGATGCACTGACTGCTTTAGTGCCTCCTACAGTTGTATAGAAAGTGACTATTACCCCCATGAGGATGATGGTCAGGTTGAGATTCCATCCGATGATACTGGAGAGAATAATAGCCGGGGCAAAAATGGTAATGCCGGTACCTAATCCACGTTGTATCAGAAAGAGAAAGGCAGCCAGCATGCGCGTTTTCAGGTCAAAACGTTGTTCGAGATATTCGTACACCGTAATCACTTTCATGCCTACAAACCGTGGAATAAAAATGATACAGATGATGACCATGGCGATTGGCAGGCCAAAATAGAACTGGACAAAGCGCAGTCCATCATCAAAAGCCTGGCCGGGGGTAGAAAGGAATGTAATCGCACTCGCCTGGGTCGCCATCACGGACAGGCCTACGGTCCACCATTTCGTCGTATGGCCACCCATGAGATAAGCATCAATGTTCTTATTCTTGCGTGTCTTCCATATGCCATATGCGACAATAAGAAAAGTAGCGCTGATCAGCACAATCCAATCCAGTGAACTCATACTTAATTGATATTGAAGTAATATCTGACCAGGAAGAATAGCATGACCAGGATGGCATTATACAAGAGGATGAGAACGTAGATGCGGGTCCAGGGAGTGGGTTTGGGCATGTGGTGAGTGGTGAGTTGTGAATTGTGAGTATGAATTGTGAGTATGAATTGTGAGTTGTGAGTTGTGAGTTTTCCTTCGCCTTCGCCTCAGCCTTCGCCTTTATCTAAGATTTCCCTTTTTTGTATCCGAGGGAAAGGAGGTTACTCAACAGGCGATAAGGGCCTGTATTTCCGGCTGGCAGATGTCGGAACCAGGAGAGTCCGCTGTAGACATAATATCCTTCGCCATATGGGGCTATGAGGAGTGCACCCTTCGTGGGAGTCTCGCCTGTATCATTCATTTCGAGCAAGGGAGTAAAAGCCTCATCCCATTTGCTAGGAAAATACAAGCCACGTTCCTGCACCCAGCCCTTGAAATCATCCTCTGTTATTTTATTAGGGAAATTGAAAGCATCATGGTCCTTGCTGAGTATGGTCACCTGTGCATTTTCTTCAGTGATTCTGTCTCTAGATAAAGTCAGTGGGTATGGGGCAATTTCTTCCGTCACCAATCCCCTGCTGACATTGTATTGTACGATCATGGTACCACCTTCACGGACCCAATCAAACAAAATTTTGTTTTTATAAGCGAGTGCATCGACTGTATTAAAAGCTCTGATCCCCAGTATGACCACCTGGTATTTTGCCAGCGTTGAAGTGGAAAGTGATTCGATATCCATCATATCAATCGTGTAACCGATTTGCGTCAAGGACGCAGGCACATCATCTCCCGCACCGGCGATATAGGCAATCGACCTTGGGGTGGTCTTGATATCCATGCTTTGCAGGTGGACGGTAGCATCGCTGACAACAGACAGGTAAGGGAGGTGATCGTAATCGACTGTTGTGATTTTATGATGATAAGTATCTGTACCGATGGTTATTTCAGGAATTAAGTCCGCACGGGAAGTTTTCGCGGGTGGAGTGATGGTGCATTGAACCGTAATGGATTCACCTGCCTTATCAAATGACCACGGGATGACAGCAGGAGAGACTTTCCAGTCCGGAAGTGATGTCTTCAGGTGCAGGTCCCCTTTTACACTATCTTCAACAGCAGCAAGCTTGAGTTGAATGATCCGTTCATGCCCCTGATTGAACATCAGAACTTCGTCATTTGATTCGACTGTCACAGGAGGGATGATGGACAGTGGCCTGGTGACTTCACCTTCAGCGGGATCAACCGTCTTATAGATCACGGGTGTCTCCACCGTAAAGGGCGCACCATTGATTTCGATTTTTAATGCTGCGATGATTGAAGGCAGATCAGCCGGTGTACCTCGCTTTAACTGATCATCAACCACATACATTCCTTCCTCCGGATGTTGTACTAACCAATACGGGATACTTAGCTGTTCAGGCGTTTGTATGGCAAGTTCTTTCGTGAAACCTTGATTATAGACCAATGTGGAGGGTAGAGCGAAAACGGTATCATTGGCAGTAACGTTCATTGAAACCAGGCGGACTTCTGTATTGGAGCGGTTAATGACTTCAAGGGTTACAAGAAGTTCGGAGCCGGGGCTTGCCTTGTATTTATTCGTGCGCACTTCAGCAAACAATCCCAGACAGTCCTTGATGAGTTTTTCGCAATCGGCAAGTTTTATCCTTTTCCAGTCGGAATCAGGCAACCCAAGAATAGCCTGTTGAATCCGGAGTAATTGAGGAATGCTCTTAGCGGGAGATTTAAAATCAAAGGATGATTCCAGCTCTTGTACAAGTGCGGCAATGGCAGATCCACCAGGTACCCGGTTCCAGGTGATATCGATGCCCTCAAACAAAGTCTTAGGAATGGTACCCTCAGCATCCTTGAGCAGGTCAATGTAATCCAGGCTTTCCCCTCTGGTTTCGGCGGACCCAAATCCCTGGCTCTTGTGCATACTTCTGCTTCGACCAGCGATCTCGCTGTTGGATTCGCCGGTGACAGGGTCAAAAGAACCAATATCAATAGCGAGCATCCTTGATTTATCCGCCTTGTCAAACGCTTCCCGGGATCCATAAAACCAGTAACTCGTGTTCCAGAAAATACGCCTGGGCTGCCAGGGAGTCACGATGGATAGCTGATCAGGGAATGATGCTTTATTTGCTGCCAGGTCAAAAGCCTCTAAAGCCAGGATGGCTGAAGCCGTATGATGTCCATGATTGGGTCTCGAGGTATCGGTGCTGAATCTGTTGATGATGATGTCTGGCCTAGTTGTACGGATGGCCCACACCACATCGCTTAGAACCTCCTGGCGATTCCAGATATTAAACGTTTCAGCGGGTGTTTTGGAATACCCAAAGTCGTTTGCGCGGGTAAAAAGCTGATGTCCGCCATCAATGCCCCTTGCTCCTAAAAGCTCGTAGGTGCGAATGAGGCCGAGCATTTCACGGATTTCAGGTCCGATGAGATTCTGCCCACCGTCCCCTCTGGTCAGGGAGAGATAGGTAGTATTTACAGAAAGGTGATTGGACAGGTAACTGATCATCCGGGTATTTTCATCATCCGGATGGGCGGCCACATAGAGAACATTGGCTAGTACACCTAGTTTCCTGATATCCTTATAGATGGCTTCGGAGCCTGCCTGTGCTGCCAGGCCGGAAGAGAAGAGGAGGAGAAGGGTAAAAAACAAAGTGGTCGCAGTTGATTTCATTCAGGTATTGATATTTTGGTTAAAGCTACATATTACAAACCTAGTAAATGCTTTACGCATTGTCTGACAGCACTCAGAACACAAGAAATTAAATTTCGTTGAAAGGCTATTAAAAGATATAAAAAATTCTCACCTTAGCCGCAGTTAACGAATCGATCATCACACAGCACGTATGTTAATTTTGCTTGTCACCCTTACGGTTTTCATCACAAGTGGCCTGGTCTTCCTGGTAAAATTGAGTACCAGCCGGAAGTAGCCATTGTTGATGAAGGATTGTCTCAGATTGGTCACACTGAAATGAGCAAGTTCCCCCTCCCTTATTGTTCGGCAATAAGCAGTAATTAGCGCTCTCCGCGGTCCTGATTTAAAATAATCTCCTTCTTCCTTTACCTTTACCGAACTACATTGTTACTCATCCATGCAAAAGCAGGTTCATTCCAGTATTCCGACTACATCCGGCCTTTGGTACATCG
>DATHZY010000304.1:0-3453 GCA_035458325.1 Saprospiraceae bacterium
GGAATTTATAGTCTGGAGTGAGTTGCGGAATACTAACAAAAACAAGACAAAGGATAAGAATGGAGTTGAACAGGTCAGGTACACCTATAGCATGACCGTCAAATACAGCCAGCCAATGGGTCTCCAGGTATTTAACAGGGAAGGCAAAACACTCATAGACAAGTACGTTTTTACGATGTCTGATACCCGGAGTTGGACCTCGTCAACCTATAGTAGTATGAGTGACCTCGATTCTTATTGGCGCATCCAGCGAAAGACAAAGCTGTCTGACTTACAAAAGGACCTGATGAAGGAAGGGATGAATACGATATCGGATCTGATCAACGACAACTTCGGATTCCAGTTGATCAATGACAAGATCAAGTTTGTTGCGATCGGAAAGAAAAGCCATCCGGACTATGACCGTTTTCAAAAAAACGCGGAGATCATGGTAGCTGCATTTCAACTGATGGATGCAGACAGGAGTCTCGATGCAGTAAAGTCCAAGGCGCAGCCCGCCCTTGAATTCTATGCCTCGTCAGCGCAAAAATACAGTACGGGAAATAAGGACCAGAAAAAACTAAAACATATCTGTCTGTACAATCAGGCGCTGGCATACTGCTGGCTAGAAGATTTTGACCTGGCAGAGGCATTGGCTAAATCAATCCTGAAGTTTGATACGAAGAATAAGGATGTCAAGCGGCTCCTGGAAGATATCGAGTATACAAGGGCTTCGCTTGTGAATGCTGACAGGCCGTCAAGACATCAAGTCGTTGTTGGACAAAAAACTTGAATACTGTAAAAAAGGCTAAGGCTAAGGCTAAGGCGGAGGCTAAGGCGGAGTGATTACTGATGACTGAATACTGATTACCGATTACTGAATACCGATTACTGAATACCGATTACCGATTACTGAATACTGAACACCGATTACTGAATACTGATCCGATTACTGATTACCGAATACTCATTTCCCCATCTGTATCAATGCAGAAGACAAGGGAGCCAGTATTAGCTTGTCTGCTACTTGTGCCTGCTTTCCTTCTGATACAATATCTCCTTTATCCTTGAAGGGCAAGGTGATTTCAGTATCACTGAGGTTGTGGATGACCCAGATCGATTTTTTCTTTTCCCGGATGATCCAGGCGAGTATTGAATTGTTTTGCAGGTTTTGAAACAAAGGTGTGCCGGTGGAAAGCCCGGGATGATTATTGCGGAGCGAAATCCATTTTTTGTAATGATGGTAGATAGAATTTGGATCAGCCATTTGAATCTCAAGCGGCTCTACATCCGGTCGAACAGAGTAGGTGGATTTTTGCCATCGCGTATCTTTTAATGGATCTTCTCCCCACAGGAAGGGTTCGCGAAGATGAATGTCCGGCTTGATGCCCAGCATGCCAATTTCCTCCCCATAATAAATGTATGGTGTGCCGGGTAACGTCAACAAGATCGCGGCCGCAAGTTTGGCTTTCTGGATATCACCTCCGAGTGTGGAACGGATCCTGTTCATATCGTGATTGGAGAGCAGGATGGCATCTTCAAAGGGAACACCCGCGGATTGATACGCTTTGATGATGTTGAGATACGGTTCAATCAATCGCCCGGCATCGGCGGCATGGATGCATTCGGGAATGGCTTTGGTTAATTCGAAATTGAATAACGAAGGCAGTCCTTTAAACAAAGTTGAAAGCGTCATCGAATCCGACCACACTTCGCCGATGATCTTGATATCCGGTTTTATAGCCCGCATCTCCTTAGTAAACTCTTCCCAGAATGATCGGGTGTCATTGAAGCGGTCATCCGGATAGATGTGCTTGGCCGCATCAAGTCGGAAGCCATCAATACCTTTATCGATCCAGAACCTTCCGATTTTGTAAATCTCTTCCCGCACCGGAGCATAATCAAAATTGAGGTCGGGCATTCCTTTCCAGAAGAATCCATAGTAGCGGTCCTCCTGCCCTTCCCACTCATGCCATTGGGTGAGGTTGTCTGAATCGAAGGTGGTTGTCTTTTTATGGATCTCATCCTTTACGGATTCAAAGTCTTTCCACACGTAATAGTCTCTATAAGGACTTTCCGGCGATGAACTGGACGCTATAAACCAGGGATGTTCTGATGAAGTATGATTGATCACCAGGTCCAGGATGATTTTCATATTCCGTTTTGTCGCTTCTTCAATCAGGAGGTCCATATCCGCCATGTTGCCAAACGTGGGATCAATAGCATAATAGTCGATGACATCATACTTGTGATAAGAAGGTGATGGATGCACAGGCATCATCCAAATCGTGTTGGCACCCAGATCCTGGATATAATCAAGCTTAGAGATGAGGCCTGGCAAGTCCCCGATGCCGTCTCCATTGCTGTCGCAGAAGGATTGGATATACACTTCATACACGATGTCATTTGCAGATAGGCTGGCCTGTGTTTTCAAGGAAGGGACCATGTTAAACAAAGAGATAAGCGGTAGCAGTGCGAATATGAAACCATCATGGAAATTAGGCATAGTGGAGTAAATATAAACATTCAGCCATTGCGCAGGAGATCCATGGGAGGGACTATTCTTGCCATCTTTCTTTCACCCACTCCTTTTGCGTTTCAGGTGAAAGGAATGTCCATGCAACAAGCCGGCTGGATTTGTTGCCCTGGCCCATCGGAAAGGTTTTGACATCCACAGCTTCAGCATAGCGAAGTTCTGCATAGACCATCTTCAGATGCGTTTGCTTGGAGATCAGTGTAGAGAACCAGAAAACATTCGAAGCAAATTCCTTGCTCTGCATGATCATATTGGCGGCAAAGACTCTTTCACCACCTTCACACCACAATTCATTTGGATGGCCACCAAAATTGAGGATTGGTTTTGTGGTTTTTTTCTCCGTCAGATTCGTTAATTTCCGGAGCGTCCCTGCCTGGGCATCCGCCAGCGAAGCATGAAATGGGGGATTGCAAATAGTAAGATCAATTTTCTCATCAGGAGCAATAATCCCTTTAAAGATATCTTCTGCATTGGGCTGCAATCTCAACTCAACCTTTCCACGCAGGATCGCATTTTCATCAACAATCTTTTGTGCGGAGGCAATGGCGACCGGATCGATATCACTACCGATAAAGGACCAACCATATTCTTTGACACCGATGATTGGATATACACAATTGGCACCCACCCCGATGTCCAGACATTTGATCTTTTCACCTGTTGGGGTTTTACCATATTGTCGACTCCCCAGGAGATCTGCGATGGTATGGATGTAATCTGCCCGTCCGGGTATAGGTGGGCATAAATAATTTTCAGGGATATCCCAATAGCCAATATCATAGTAGGCAGCCAGTAACGCTTTATTCAACATCTTGACAGCCTCCGGATTAAAGAAATCTACAGATTCATCGTCATACTTATTGAGGGTGACAAAAGGAGCGAGCTCCGGACACACAGCGATCAGTTGTTTGAAATCATATCGCTCACGATGTCTGTTA
>DATHZY010000305.1:0-5075 GCA_035458325.1 Saprospiraceae bacterium
CCCGGCAATAGGAAGGCTGAAAAAAAGATAATAAAATATGACCCAATTAGCTTTTGAGGAGGTAGGAGAAATATTTTATTGATGAACATTGCCTAATTAAAATTTGTCAATTTCTTGCTCCGTTAATTTATAAATACCCGCAACCTCAACCCCCTCATCCGCATATAAACGTTTGCAAACGAATATACACGAAAGTATCCGTTTATCAAATACTTATTCTTACGTTCCTATCATCGCACCAACCAGATCATCCCGAAGGAAATAAATTGCATTTTAGGCTCCTGTATGGATCTTCAAATCTCTTTTCGATTCGCTCTGCAGGCTTTAACGCTAGTCCATGGCTTACGCTATAGAGCCCATACTCGTTCCAGGCCGGATTATTCTTTCGCTTTCGCCTTCGTCGGCTTGGGCTTAGGTTTATATAATGCTTCATATTTCGCTATCCAATCCTTCGCGCTCATCTTCTTCATCAATTTACCTATAAGGGTATAGGGGATGTCATCCATCTTCTTAAACCGGACACAACTCTTCCCGATGTCCAGTTTTTGCTTCGTGTGCTTTGGATATTCCGTCACAAACCATTCCATGAGTTCCGGATCAGCATAGATCCCCATGTGGTAAAAATTAATGGAATCCTTTTGCGATGCGATACCCGCAAAAGGCAGCGGCTCACTTGGCTTACAATGGTAGCCCGCCGGATATAGTGTGTGCGGTATGACATACCCCAGTCCACCGTAACTGATACCCGGCTCAAATCCCTTGGGCAGGTTCCTGACGATGACATCATGCAGCTTGTTAAAAGCTTCCGCCCTTTCTGCCGGAACGTTAATTAAAATCTCCTTGACTGTTTTTCCATTTGCTTTCATCGGTCCTTGATTTTTGGTTTTCGATAGCTTGCTTCTTGTCAATGCCCACACCCCTCAAGGGTGCTTATACCTGTACCTTCGGATTATGGACGAAATTAATTGTTTTCCTGTTACCCTCCCGCCCTGCCATTCCATCTGATCTGATCATGGGATAGATGGAAAGAGTGTAATGGTCGATTCAGTATGCTGAGGTAGTCATTTTGCGCGTGCCTGTCACGGAAGACATGATTACGCAACAGGTTTGCATGATCGATTAAATATGCCATCTTCCGAAGAACAAGGCATGAAAACGTTGATCCCGCATCGGTACCTGCCTGCTTATGCGTATCTTACTAGTTGCGTGGGATGTCCACCGCCTAATCCATGCTATGTACTATCTCGATTCAGGTTTCAATTGGAAAGCATTATTGCTGGGTTCGGAAAACTGGGGTTTTCTGCCTGAAATGATCCTGCGCACTTTTATCATGTTTGCCATCATCATCGTGAGCCTGCGAATCCTGGGGAAACGGGGTGTCAAACAACTATCCATCTTTGAATTGGTCGTCATCATCAGCCTGGGCTCTGCAGCAGGTGATCCTATGTTGTACAAGGAGGTGGGCTTGCTAACCGCAATGATTGTGTTTATCATCATTGTGGGACTCTACAGCCTGATCACGTATATCATTGGCCAGAGTCCGCGTTTTGAAAAGATCATGGAAGGCGAGCCGGTGATCCTCATCAAAAACGGTGCATTTTCCATCGACAATTTTTCTAAAGAAGCACTAGGAGAAGATGAATTTTTTTCGGAACTCCGGATGCAGGGTGTTTCGCAACTGGGACAGATAGAAGAAGCCATCCTGGAAAGCTCAGGGAGCATCAGTATATTTTACTACCCGGAGATGGATGTAAAATATGGACTGCCGATTATGCCTGAATCGCTCGTTAAACGGCAGGAAAATATCGTGGAAACAGGATACTATGCTTGTGTGTTCTGCGGATACACGGAAAAACTGGAACCCACCAAATCACATACCTGTCCGGCATGCCAGAAATGGCATTGGGTGAAGGCCAGTGATAAAAAAAGGATAAGATAAGGGCGACGAAAGAAGCGAAGAAAGCAATAAACACCATTGTGTACATCCACGCAAAAGGGATAAAAGGTAACTCCAGCTCAAGATCCTTTAAGGTAAATCATGATTTTATACCATCGTTCTGTTTCGCACGATCACCAATATCAATGTTAGTACTCCTGCCACCAACAATCCAATATCCTCCACCACGCCAAAATGAAAGGCGGCAGTGAAGCCAATGATGGACCACACAAACGGAATAACCAGGATGCCCAACGGACACTTCTTTTCACAAAGCAACAATAGTCCAAAGGTAAAAATCGTCGTAGGACAGGGAAGCCCAAACGTCGGGGAATAGGGATACACATGACCTGACGAGTATCCCAGCACAGGATATATAATGAGGGCAAATACAATCAGTATGATGCCCACCATTCCGTACCTGTCATAACGAAACGCAAATGACAATTTGCTTTGAAAAACACCGTAGGCTAAAAACAACATGGACTGTAAAATGAATACAGCTCCAAACAAATAAGCTGCCTTGTTGATAGTTGTAAAAAATATCAGATGATAAACAACACCCATCCACAACCAGAAGAAGAAAAGCACTCCGCTAATCACCTTGTGCGATTTCGGCGTAGGTTTAAACGTCAGGTAAATGGCCATAATACCTAAAAGGTAAAAGACAATCTGCATGGGCCAAACAGCCTGATTGTAGGTTTTAAAGATTTCCAGGAACTGCTCAGCTGTAAAGGGAGTCTTCATCATCAAATCTTTTATAGGATAATAGATCCGTTTTGTTCCTTCAACTTACAGGGGTGCCATCCGGACTATATGTGCCGAAAAGTATTTCTGTGCTTGCCATATGGGTATAGAAATCCAGCTCCTTCCGTTTGCTTCCCGAATAATATACCATTTTGTCAAGACCCATCCAAAGCATAAACCACCCTGCAGGCTCAAACAAGATGAGCAAGGCGTGGGTATAAAACGTATCTGATTTCAGGAAGGATACATAACTGGCGATGAGCATGAATACAATTCCCGTTACCGTGAGGATGAAACCGGCTCGCATGATTTTTCTCTTTTCTTCAAGGAGCTGGTCCTTGATGAGGTTGCAATACGTATGAATCCGTTCAGCAATGACATCTTCGTCCTGCTTATTCCGGACAGTTTCCGGGAGTAATAGCTGCAAGGTCATTTTTTCCCGATACCGGTCCTTCACTATTTTCCTAACCTGGATGATAAAATCATCAGAAACGGTCCGCTTAGCGTACGGCCGGGGGTCAAAGTCAGAGAACATTTCATCATAGGAGTCCAGCCATACATTGATCTCCACGTTTTTATTGTTTACTTCCCTTGAACTGGAGTCGCTTGCTGAGTTTGTCATCGCCGCCTGATAATATCTATGCCATAGAAAGGCAAAATCACATTTTTCGTAGACATGTTTACCCCTGGATATTGTACGCAAATCCCCTATACTATATCCAATGATATTTGATTAATCACGAATATACATCAAAGTAATCGTTTCCATATAGCCTCTCATGATCCTGGAATTGAGTGTAGTGTTGTATTCAGTTAGTAGGTATTAGAGGCTCCTGAATTACTGCCAAACTGCTGCTATCGGCTGTTTCTATTTTTAAGTTTTTTTGCCATCCGGATCGAATGCTCCAATGATTGCAAATCATTCCAGTCGCTATGGGAAATGATTATAAACCTGGGGTCAGCATATCGCTTTTGTAGGTTTTTAAGCGTGCTATGATATGCTGTCAGGTTAGCATCCCCCAGATAGCCTAAATTTTCGGCATCTGCTCCCTTTACCAGGCAGCCTGCATAGAGAATTCTTTCATGCTCAAACCAAATAACAATATTGTCTTCTGTATGCCCTGGCCCGGGATAATACACTTCAAAAAATTGTTGCCCCACATTGAAGAGCGTATCCTTCGCAATCAAATGTTCGGCTCGTTTCTTATTGTTCTTCTTGCTTAATTCGTCTGTGAGAGCAGTTGTATAGGTTTTGATTCCTTGTTGCCGGTAATAGGCAAGTCCCTCGGTTCGGTCACTGTGCCAATGGGTTGCTATACACATGATCACTTTTGCCTGGTGTTTCAATCGGATGCTGTCCAATAATGGTTGAAACTGCGTGGTGTCCCAGGGCGTATCAAACATCACTGCGCCTTCGCTGGTGATCACGAACATTCCATTGGCTGGTATCTGGCTTCCTTCGTACATGTTGTACGTTGTATAAATATAAAAGTCGCCTGTCAGGTGGGAAATCTTAAGTTTCGGTCCTTCAGTCTGTCCAAACAGAAAGGCAAACGAAAAGGCAAATGTCATGGTCAAATTAAGTATCCGCATTTTATATACTTGATTTTTTTTGAGCAGCCGGTGTTATATCAAGATCGCTAAAGTCTAAGTTCATCATATTTGTCTTGATCTATTCGGATGGCTTTGTCTGGTGCGAGACCTAATTGATCCATCATATTGACTCCTGATTCATGACTCACAATTCCAAACGTAATTTTTACTCCCCCTAAATTCATTGAAAATTCCAAAGGTTCTGCTGACAATATTGCACTTGACAATGGAAAATGATTAGGGAAATTTGGCAGGCTTTCTGTTACATACATTTCTACTGCTGCACTTCCTTCGGTATCTTCCGGGGCTTTCAGGACAACCTTAAAGCAATCAAACCCTTCAATCCTTTTCGTTATATCTCTGGAAATCGTATAATAACCTGGAAACTCCAATTTTTGTTCGTCAGTTAGCTCATTATAATTTTCATCTATGAGGGTGGGTTGGTCCCAAACATAAGGCTGCTTGTTGACTTGCAGGTAAATCTGTGTGAGCTTTTTTGATGAATCATAAAAGTGTAGTTCAAAATTATCCGCTACTCTCTTGATGTACACGGTAGTCGTTTGGTTATAATAAAATTCCTTCTCATAATTTCCCTTCATCATTTCTGCAATTGGACTTGACTCACTTGTCAGGCCTATCTTTAAATAGTTAAAGTGTTCTGACTGTCCCCACATTGGTATCCATTGAAGAGAAAGGATAAGAACTAAAATTAATCGTATCATTTTTAATGTAGTTTTCAGTGGATAAAATTGGTAGAACGTGTAGGGATGCTCGTAGGCAGGCCGACTTTGCTTATGGC
>DATHZY010000306.1:0-2332 GCA_035458325.1 Saprospiraceae bacterium
ATGAATACCGGACTGTACCATTGATTGTATACGCTACTTCCCTTGGATGTCTGTTCCAGGCCATAATCCAATCCTGTGGTGAGATGGAGTTCCTCCGAAAAGTATATAATGGCATATAGATTATGGAAGTACCTCATTTGCCTGTCTTCATCCGGCTTGTCATTTCCGATAAACGAGCTGTAGTTGAGGGTCAGGTTGGACGAAGGTGTGTAGGTGATTTGTGTTCCGAATGCGGGCGTATTGTTCCCTTCTGGTCGCTGGATGTGTTGCCAGCCGTTAAGCCAAAGGCCACTGAATAACCACTTCCGGTCATTGGTCACGTAGGTCAGCTTCGCACCACTCTCATAGTACGGTGAGTTTTCGGCAAGGATGCTTCGACTCAGGCCCCAGCAGTCTTTTGAAACCGCGCTTTCAAACCCAAGATGGGAAGCAAAAACCCCTGCGTCTATCCACAGGTTACTCTTTTCAGAGAGCTTGAAACCTGCATTTGCTTCAAACAGGTTTTTCAATACACCTGGCTCCGCTGTATAGTTAGCATTCATATAGGTACCTGCGGCTAACGCAAGATTTGCACGTACACGCTCTGTGGAATAAGCGGCTTTTACAAATCCCAGGTTGAGATTGAATTCATTATGTCGGTTGTGACTATACAGAAAACCGGGCCGAAGATGGTCTTCAGGCTGATTGAAGTCATAAGCATAATAGATTTCGGCATAGCCGGAGATCTCCAGCCTGGATTCAGTAGTATCCGCTTGCCCCGCAAGGAATACGGAGTGGAGCAAGAAGATAGCGATCAATACAAGTTTCATCAAATCAAGATTGGGTGCGTGAGATGGAATTGACAAGTGATGCAATCGGGAATCAAATTAGTGAATTCGTTTGAGTTCGACATTGGTGATAGGCTGGTATAGCAGTGGAATATGTTCGATCACCACATCGCTCTTATCAATACCAAATGCCTTTTCATCACGCTGCCCCATTCGCTTGAGGAAGAAGTACATATTAAGTAAAAGGCCTTCCTTGAGGGTGAATTCATTTTCAACAGAAAGGAATTTCTCGATGATGACAAACTTGAAGTCAGGTTCCGCATTATACCTGGACGAACCATCCGGGCGGACATGGAGGTCAAGTTCTTTTTGATGCACCAGGTCCTGGACTATCTTCTTGTAATAGAGTTCTGTTTTTGGCTGTATCCGGAACCCTACATGGATGTTGATCTTGATCACCTTGTTGTCGACCAGCTCAGTCACATCATAGGTCAAGGTATAGGGTTGGTCCGTACGATCAATATGAACAAACCAATAGACATCGGCACGCTTGGGTTTTTTGGCGAAAATGGAATTGATGATTTTTTCTTCAATTTCATGACGATGGTTTGCCTTGGTCAGGTAAATCAGGTGGGTGGAAGTTTTGGGGATCTCGTCATCACCACTCAGCGCGACGATTTGTTCACTGTATTTTCCCACCTGCACAAACCGGGTAAATTTGTTGTTGATTTTTCGGGCATAGTACCAGACGTACATGACCATGAAGATGAATAATTCAAAGAACAGGAACATCCACCGTTCTTTTATTTTAGCCACATTGGCCACAAAGAAGGAGGTCTCAATGATGGTAAAGAAAAGCAGGATTCCAGACACCACGTACGAGTTCCATTTAAGCTTGTAAAGCAGGAAGAAACCCAGCAGGATCGTGGTCATCATCATGGCAATGGTGATAGAGAAGCCGTAAGCTGCTTCCATATGCGCCGATTCCTTGAAGTAGAGGATCATCAGGATGCAGCCTATCCAGAGAATAGTGTTGACACTCGGAATATAGATCTGGCCCTTTGATTCCGTAGGTTGGCGTAGTGCAACCCTGGGCCAGAAGTTTAGGCTGATCGCCTCGCTGATGAGTGTAAACGAACCACTAATCAATGCTTGTGAAGCGATGATCGCAGCAGCTGTCGCGATGATTATTCCTGGAAACAGGAACCAACCCGGCATGATTTCATAGAAAGGATTTCGTCCGGCAAGGTTTGCCTCACCCTGGTGCATCAACCACGCTGCCTGTCCGATATAATTGGTCAGTAAACTGGTTTTTACTAAGATCCAGGTGATCCTGATGTTTTTGCGGCCACAATGTCCGAGGTCAGAGTATAGTGCTTCTGCTCCGGTAGTACAGAGGAAGACGGCACCTAATAGCCAAAACCCATGGGGGTAGTGTGCGAGCAGTTCGTATGCATAGACCGGGTTTATGGCCTTCAATACAGAAGGGTAATGCATGATCTGGCTCAACCCAAGGATGAGCAACATTGAAAACCAGATCACCATGACCGGGCCAAAAAAGACAC
>DATHZY010000307.1:0-2541 GCA_035458325.1 Saprospiraceae bacterium
CTCATTGGAAGATCGGGGTCGCTACTTGAGATCGCAATTATAATCCACCAATCCGATAATCCGATAATCCACCAATCCGTTAATCCGCCAATTTTGATTAACTTCACGCTCCCAAAACAAACAATTTATCGATGGCTGAAAAAATTAAAGTCGCAAATCCGGTTGTTGAACTGGATGGTGATGAAATGACAAGGATCATTTGGAAATTCATCAAAGAAAAACTCATCCTCCCATATATCGAAGTTGACATCAAATACTTTGACCTGGGTGTGGAATACCGGGATGAAACCAACGACCAGGTGACTGTTGACGCTGCCAATGCCATCAAACAATATGGTGTGGGTATTAAATGCGCTACCATTACCCCGGACGAAGCAAGGGTACAGGAATTCAACCTGAAGCAAATGTGGAAAAGCCCCAATGGCACGATCCGCAATATCCTGGACGGTACTGTATTCCGCGAACCCATTGTGATCAAGAATATTCCCCGGTTGGTGACCACCTGGGATGCCCCTATCATAGTTGGCCGTCATGCCTTTGGTGATCAATACCGCGCAACAGACTTTGTGGTTCCCGGAAAAGGTAAACTCACGATCAAATTTGAAGGTGAAGATGGTAAAGTGATCGAGCACGAAGTGTTTCAGTTCAAGGGCCCGGGTGTTGCCATGAGCATGTACAATGTAGACGAAAGCATCCGTGGATTCGCCCGCAGCTGCATGAATATGGCTCTACAAAAAGGCTGGCCCCTTTACATGAGCACTAAGAATACCATCCTGAAAAAATACGATGGTCGCTTCAAAGACATTTTTGAAGAAACATATAACAATGAATTCAAAGCGCAGTTCGAAGCTGCAGGTATCTCGTATGAGCATCGTCTCATTGATGATATGGTAGCCAGTGCCTTAAAGTGGAATGGCAATTTTGTTTGGGCTTGTAAGAACTACGACGGTGACGTACAAAGTGATACCGTAGCGCAGGGCTTTGGCTCGCTGGGACTCATGACTTCAGTGCTGGTAACTCCCGATGGCAAAACTATGGAGGCTGAAGCCGCACACGGTACGGTAACACGCCACTATCGTGAGCACCAAAAAGGTAAGCCCACCAGTACCAATCCCATTGCTTCTATTTTTGCCTGGACAAGAGGACTCGCCTTCCGTGGCAAGCTCGATAATAATCAGCCACTGATCGATTTTGCTGAGGCACTGGAAGCTGTATGTATTGAAACAGTAGAAAGTGGAAAGATGACCAAGGACCTTGCCGTATGTATCCATGGTAATAAAGTAAACCATGGTGAGCATTATTTGTATACAGAAGAATTCCTTGATGCCATCGATGAGAATCTGAAGAAAAGGTTGGCGTAAATAACTAAGGATTTAAAAGTCAAAGGTCAAAAATTGAACTTCAGATTTTGACTTTTGACTTTTTACTTTTGACTTCACTTCATGAAGGATAAACTTTCAACATTGGCCGCAAGCCTGGATGGTGATCTTCATTTTGACCAGCAGATGAAGATCCTGTACGCAACGGATGCATCCGCTTACCGTGAAATACCTATGGCTGTTGCCATTCCAAAGAATAAAGAAGACCTGCGAAAACTGATCAGCTTTGCCAGAGCAGAAGGCACCTCACTGATACCCCGCACGGCAGGCACCTCACTGGCCGGACAAGTTGTGGGCTCAGGCATCGTGGTAGACGTTTCCAGGCATTTCACACGAATCATTGATCTTGATCTGACCAACAGGAAAGTGAGGGTAGAACCCGGAGTGGTTCGTGATGAACTGAATATGTTCCTCAAGCCCCATGGATTGTTCTTCGGTCCTGAAACCTCTACGGCTAACCGTGCGATGATGGGTGGTATGGTAGGCAATAATTCCTGCGGCTCAAATTCTGTGGTATATCGCAGTACAAGGGAACACCTGCTTTCTGTCAAAGCCCTGCTGAGCGATGGATCTGAAGTAGAATTTAAAGAACTTGACCTTGACCAGTTTCATCAGAAATGTGAAGGTGAGGGACTTGAAGCTGAAATCTATCGCGCTACGCGAAGTATGCTCAGCCATTACGACAACCAGTTGGAGATCAGAAAAGAATTTCCAAAATCATCCGTAGAAAGAAGAAACACGGGTTACGCCGTTGACCTGTTGTTGGAAACAGCTCCATTTACTGCGGGAGGACCAGCATTCAATTTCTGTAAACTCATTGCCGGTTCCGAAGGCACACTGGCATTTATTACGGAGATTGAACTTAATGTAGTTGAGTTGCCCCCACAAGAAACAGGGTTGCTCTGTGTGCATTTTAACTCCATTGATGAGTCGCTCCACGCTAATCTCATTGCCCTTAAGTATAAACCGAGTGCCAGCGAACTGATCGATCATTATATTCTCGAATGCACCAAGGACAACCTCGAACAATCTAAGAACAGGTTTTTTGTACAGGGAGAACCGGGCGCTATCCTGGTGATTGAATTCTGCAGATCAACGCGCGAAGAGATCGTCGGGATTTGTAAACATGTAGAAGCCGAGATGAGAGCGGTGGGACTAGGTT
>DATHZY010000308.1:0-8439 GCA_035458325.1 Saprospiraceae bacterium
GACACCTGGTGATTCCTCCAGCATGACACCTATGGATGCACCGGTATGAATGTGTACTGTCCAGCTTTGCAATATGCCGGTATCTGCGACGGCGGCATCGATCACCTCAAGGGTCCAGTTGCCATCGGCTGGTTCACCAACACAACGCGCGAGTGTAGGTGCATTTAGGACATCATAGGTCTTGTTGATATTTTTTGCACTTCCACCATGGCGCTCATGAAGTATAGCGGGTGTTCCGCGTGGTGATATCAGCCGGATGATCAGGTCGCCTATATAGGTATGCAACAAATTGACATCAACGCTTACACCTGAAATGGTGCCTCCCTGCGTGATGATCATGGTGTTGGTTATGCCAGATGTATTGTTGTCTGGAATGGCCAGGTTAGGTGATGCCGTTTGTGTGATCACTTGTCCATTGACCACCGGTTCACTCAACAATCGCAAGGCTTCTGCGACTGCAGCAGCAGCATCTACTTTCCCAAATCCAAACCAACCGCTCCAGGTACCATCCGGGTGATTGATGTTTTTGAAATTGCCGGTTTGGTACGGTGACACCGGAGAGATATCCCATGTTGGATTGGGATCATAGGACGCGGGAGGTGTCTTTGCATACGCAGTCATGTTCAGATTCTTACTGGCAGTTCTTTGTAAAACGGAGATGACTTCTATTGCTGTGAGATTTGGATTGGCTGAAATCACTAATGCTGCAATGCCGGCTGTTAACGGAGTTGCGCTTGATGTGCCTCCAAAAGAGCTGGTGAAAAGCGTACTCTTGCCTGTGGTGGTGGTAACGCCCAGGCCCGGCAAGGTCATACGATGATATTCGTGGGAATTGCTCGAAGGGGCACAGAGCGAGATCCCTTCACCATAGTTGGAATAATGACTTCGTTGCGCAGTACTTGCCAGTGCAGCAATATGTATCACGCCTGGGATACCGACGAGGTTGTTTTCAAAAACGCTTGAAGTATTTACGCCCTGCCAGCTCCAATTACTGTCATGTCCATCATCATAAGGTATATCTATTGTGCCGCTGTATTTTATGGGGCAATTTTCATTGCCAGCCGCCCACAGGAAAACGATCCCCTTCCCTCTGCGACCTCCATTCTGGGCAAGTTGGGTGATTTTAGCGACGACATTTAAGGCCCAATTAGATTCAGGGGTTGATCCCCAGGAATTCGAAAGCACATCTACTTTATCGGAGATAAAATTCAATACCGTCATTAATTTACTATCACTTATAGACAGGCTCGGACCGGTTGACTGCCACTTAATGGGCAGAAGCCTGCAGCCTGCAGCACTTCCGACCGTAAGCAGTCCATCGATTTCAGCTGCTATCACTCCGCAACAACTTGTACCATGATCGGCTAAGTTTTGATACATATTGGCTGGATTTGCACTTACTGAATCCCTGTTGACCAAGGTGGATCCGGACATATAACCCCACTGTGCAAACTTGGTGGGAGAATCGAAATCGGCATGATCCAATTTGCAACCATCATCTGTAACACCGATCACGACATCCGCACTGCCATAATGATTTAGGGTGTGCCATGCGTTTTCACATTCAGCGGAGGAGCGTGGATCGAACTGTGCGTGTGTTAGCCGGGTGTGCAGATGCCATTGTTGCTGGTATTTAGCATCGGTCGGAATATTCACATTGGTCGTCTTCATGCGTTTGTTGAGGTCATGTTCGCATGCCTCAATGAGATCGCCTTCGGTTTCATTGATCAATACCACGAGTTTAAGTGGATTAATATTGGTTTGATTGGTCAGTTGAAATAAAAATTCCCTGTCAGAATATTTTTCCAACAAAAGCAAGGCATATTTCGCTATGAAGGTATTGAGTTGTTCATCCGTAGCCGCCGCTTTGAAAGTGACGATGATACGATCTGTGATCAGGAATTCAGCATTATTTTCATCTTGTGTATAGGCATGGTGGGTCACGGAATCTCGTCTCATTTCCTCCATGATTGGATCAAGGGTTTCACGGGTCACGGTTACCCTGGTGGAATGAGGAGAAACTGATTCGCCCCGACGGATGCCCATTTTTTCAACTTCTTCGAGGGTTTTCCGGACGACAAACTGGTCGGGTTGCTTGGTGAGGTACACTTTCTTGCCGTTGCGGTAGGTGTAGACCTGGGGGGAGTTGGGGGTTTTGGCCATGGCGTTTGGTAAGTTTAGGATGATTAAAAAGGTTTAGTCACGGATTCGTATAATACTGGAATAAGAAGACCAATAGAAGTAGGTATAGAGGTGTACGTTGAACCTGATTGGTTTACGCTTAGTATGGTTATTTCGTTGACGCCTGCGCTCAGGCTAAAGTTGATTCGGATGATGCTTATACCACTCGGCCATCTTTCACATACTCCCTGAGTATAGCGGTTTCCAGCCGCTTCAGGTCTACGTGCATGGATTGATCTGCCATGGCAGCTATCGAACAGTAATGGGCGATATTCAGAATGCTGGCTCCGGTCAATTCGTAACGGGAAGCCAATTGTTGCCAGTTGATGTCATCGGCCATTTCGATTTGAATGGGAAAGGATTTCTTCCACAACTCAAATCGTTCTTCAGGTCGGGGTAGAGGAAAATGGATAATGTTTTGGAAGCGACGTACGAACGCATCATCGATATTGGACCGTTGATTGGTCGCCAGGATCACGAGGCCATTATAGGCTTCGACACGTTGTAGTAGATAAGCAACTTCCTGATTGGCATATTTATCATGTGCGTCGCGTATATCAGTTCTTTTTCCAAAAAGGGCGTCAGCTTCGTCAAAGAATAGAATCCAGTTTTTACTCTCCGCCTTTGAGAATAATTTCGAAAGACTTTTTTCGGTCTCACCTATATATTTGGAAACCACGCGGGAGAGGTCGATACGAAAGACTTCTTTGTGGGTGTATTTGCCGAGTAATGTGGCCGTCAAAGTTTTGCCCGTACCCGGCGGTCCATAAAAGAGTGCCCTGTAGCCTGGCTTGACTTTCTTGCTCATGCCGTATTCCTGCATGAGTTTATCATTGTATTTGATCCAGTGTTCGATTTCAAAAATCTGTCCGAGTGTTTGTGGATTCAGGATGAGATCTTCCCAGTCCATTTCGGTTTCAATATGTTCGGCAGGAAAGTCCATACTGAATCTTGGCTTGGTGATATGGCCGGTCGTGAGTATTTCAATAACTTCAGGGTCGAGGATGAGGCGGCCGCTCATAGCAGGTTCACCTTCACGAACAGTTTCCAGATTTAGAATGTTCTGTTTTGAAAACCAATGATCAGTTTCAAACATTTGTTGAATTTCTAATCTTCCAATGGTGCTTTTTCCTGCAAGTAGAAATAGTGCTGTTTCACCAGTTGGTAAAAGCCCTCGGTGGTTTGTTCCACGAATTCCGCCAAGTTCTGGTAAGTCGCCACCTTCAGGTCTTATATTTTCGATAATTGAACTAAGGAAATTTGGTTGAATATGCGGGATGAGTGCAAGAAGTATAACAATGAGTTCTTCATATGTTGGTTGATTGTGTGCAATGAAACGTGTTAGGGCTGAATCTTCTTCAACAAGATGGAGTTCAGGGACCTGTATTGATTCTTGTAATCCGCAATGGAATTCAAGCCGTGTATGCACTACAGCCTGGAGCCATTCAATTGAATTCAGCAGATTTTGATTTTCATTACCCATGTGCGTGTTATGTAGGTTTTACAGGTGTTGGCGCAAAGGCACCATCCAATGTCCATGCGCGTTTTATGTGGTCAACGTGGTTCTGAAGTTTTGGGCCAACAAGTTCTGGATGACCGTCATCCAAATGTTGTTGAATTGAACGATTCTCACTACTATCGCCAATGAAAATATTGCGTGAATAACCAAAGAATTTCTGATATCGTGCTTGTGCAGCGGTTTGAATGGTCTTTTCGTCAAGAGGTTCACCAACTGGTGTAAGCGCATCGGGAACAGAACCTCTTTTCTCAATGAGTATCTTGGCTTCAGTGACTAATTTTCCATTCAACGATTTTTCGTAGTGGCCAGCCATATCTGCTGACGATACAACATGTCTCCTATCGAATCCTGGTTGCAAACTAATCTTTTCGCCGGCTTTATTCTTTTTCAGATCTGCTTTATTCTTATGCTGTGCAGCAATATTCACCTTAGCCGTATGCGTAAATGAACCTCTTGGAATGGATATTCCTGTGACTTTCTTATTACCAACATTCCATTTTGTTAATGCACCGCTAATGATTCCTGCAAGATTCGTCAATAGG
Source organism: Saprospiraceae bacterium (assembly GCA_035458325.1). Taxonomy (GTDB): domain Bacteria; phylum Bacteroidota; class Bacteroidia; order Chitinophagales; family Saprospiraceae; genus Opimibacter. The sequence goes on from DATHZY010000308.1 coordinate 4,243, forward strand.
GTATCTAACAGGCCTGATTCTTTATCGGCTTCTGCACTTGGGGCGCCAAGTTTTATTTTCTCTTCGATTGCAATAAGGGTTTTCTGTTTTGTGGCGATTTCACCTTCAACCTTGCTTGATGCACTAATCTCCTCGGCGCTATCTTTGGGTTTTATAGAATTGTCAGTAGCAATCTTTCGTAAAAATGCACCAGGTGGCATAGGAGATGATTGAATTACCACTTTAGCACCTGGTCCAGAACCTTGGAAGGTCACAGTATGACGCTGTCCACCACCTGATATGGGCGCTTTCTTCATCCACCAATTCAATAGTTTTGCAACCTTTTCACGAGCTGCAGCACCGAGTTTCTTTAATGTTGCTCCCAGCCACCCCACAATCTTATCTAACCCCTTATCAATCGGTTGTCTGATCTTCTTAATGATCCCTACTAATTTCTCCGGAATATTGCCTAGCCCGGCAAACTTGGCCAGGAACGCTATGATGATTGTGAGCGTATTCGCCATCGTGTCTTCCACTTTTTTTGCGGCGGCCGTAATCTGCCCTGCAGCTATAGAGGCAATGGAATCAATAAAGGCACCCACGACCGCCGCAATCTGATTGATCTTCTGAATAAAGAAGGTAATCGTGTTGTAAATGGCGATGATCGCCTGTATGACTGCCCCCGCAGGATTCAACATGCTCACTAATTTCATCACCGCAGCCTTAACCACCTCAACCGAAATCATCTCTGTGACTTTAGCAATCATCTGATCTTTCAATTCTGTAAGTTCAGTTTTGATTTCCTGCCATGCCGCCGCAGGCCCATCTTTGACGAGGGTAACCAATATGCTTGCCGTCTTCTCCAACACTACTAATACAGGTTCTGGTATAATCTTTACCAACTTGCTCCGTATGTTCTGCCACGTGAGGCCAAGTACGGATAACACCAGTTTGACAATCTCAATAAGCGTGAATGATTTTGGAATATAAACTCCCGCATCACCCAAAGGCCCCGTAATCCATTTAATCAACGCCGTTTTCAGATGGGTAAGAATATTGGAGGCAAACATCTGGAAACCCAACTTTCCGGCGCGAACAAGATTACCCACGAACCCGATCGGATCTTTAATGATTTTCTGGAAAGCTCCCTTCGCTTTTTTAATGTATGGAACCGCTCCCGGAGCAACTACCGAGAAAATAATTTCCAATAAGCTTATGACCTGCGCACCAGCCCAACTGATAAACTCACCCGCTATGTTGAGAAATGCTTTGCCAATTTTGATAAACGCTCCAGCTACTGTGACGATATCCATAAATGTCAGCGAACGCAGGGTATCCATAATCTTTCCTGGAATAGACCTGACGAAACCCATCAATCCGGAAAGCGCCCCCTGGAACCATGCCCATGCTCTCGAAATAGCATTTCCTTTTTTAATATTCTCCCAGACTTCCTGTTGCCCAATGAGTTTCATAAAACCACCAATGAGCGTTTCCGCATTACGAGGTACTGGCTCGCCCGTGATAGGATCCTGGCCGAGAACGGCCTTCAATAAATCATATCCGGCGGTGCCCTCTGCCATCGCGGCGAGAGGTTTCAGGATAGCATCCTTGACCATCTTGAGCAATTCACTGACAACACTTCCGCCAAAAGCAATAATGCGCCCGATTGGTCCGGTGAAAATAGCTTTTGCCCGATCCCATACTCCGCCCAGGTCGAAGATGTCCCTCCAACTCAGTGAATCGATAAACCGCTTAAGCCCTGAGGTGATTTCACTACCGATGTCACCAAGCGTTGCAATTTTTTGCTCTACCCATGTGGCTGCCTTGTTGATCACACCATGATTGTCTAAGACCTGGGTGATCACATGGCCACCTGGCAACAACTCAATTAAAGCCCGAAGCAGGTTGGCTGCATTGCGGTCTGCAGTGCGCATATTGATGGGATTGAAACCCAGCAGGATGGTCAACAAGCGAAAACCAGGAATATGATATGCTTTGTCAGCAAAGTAATCCAGCGCATCCTGGACACCAAGGCGCTGCACGGGTGGAGGAGTTGCCGTGGTACTTACCTGAGCTGCATTTTGTGGAGCATGCCCTTGCTGAATAGTGTGTGTTAATTCATGCGCCAGCAAATGTTTGCCCTCACCGGTGCCAGGTTGATATTGATCCCGTGAAAAGAAGATGTGGTTTTGGTATGTAAAAGCGCGCGCACTGAGTTGATTGCTCAAGGAAGCTGATTCCTGATCATGATGGACCCGCACATTTGAAAAATCCGCACCAAATCGCGGCTCCATATAACTTCGTACATCATTGGAGAGAGGAGCACCACCTGTTGTTTGGCTTTGAATGGCAGATTGCGTTGCACCTGTCATACCTCCGCTACCAGACGATTCTTTGCGTTGGATTTTTTCTTCCTTTGCCTCTGCTTTCTGGATTTTTTCTTCCTTGGCTTCTGCTCTTTGAATTTTTTCTTCCTTGGCTTCTGCTTTCTGGATTTTTTCTTCCTTTGCCTCTGCTTTCTGGATTTTCTCTTCTTTTATTTCAGCGCGTTGGACCTTGCCTGCAATTCCGGCAGGTAGCATCTTTTCATCCTTGACGACAGGCGGAGGTTGACGCATAACTTTGTCTGCCATCTGATCCGCCTCATGTTCAAATTTATCACCTGGTTTATTGACTTCCAGTTTCATCTGAACTGCAGGCACATCCTTTCCAGTTACCGGTGGGAAAAAGGGTTGGTACTGCCCTTTGTTAAAGAAAGAACCTCCTTCCATGGTCTGCGCATGGTTGGAGGATGTTGTCGAAGATTTTTCTGTTGTTGTCTTAATGACAGATCACTTTTAAACGTAAAAGGATCGATTACGCTTTATCTACCACTCTACATGGATGAGTTGAGGTAGCCAGGGCAGTTTGACCATGCCAATTCCCCACGGCAGATGGTCTAGCAAGATGTCGACAGACTGCCTTTCAACCTGCAGCAGCCACCCACCGTCAAAGGCGGTTGTTAGTTTGCCTCGGCGCAAAAGAAATGTTCCGCGCAGTCCATCATGTGATGTGTTTTGAAGGATTGACCAATGTCGGATGGCAGCTGATAAAAGCGCATCCGCTTCTGCAATATCCTCGGATGGTAAGATGGCCTGGGAGGGAACAGGGTCCTCTACAGGAATACCGCAAATAATTTTTGAGAAAGTTAAATCGTATTCAGGTGCCTCCTGCTGTCCTGTGCATAAGTAATGCAATAAAAACAAAGCCCGGAACGGATCTTTTATTTTATTCTCTTGTGTAATACCTGTTCCTTCAAACAAAGCTGGAAGGAAAGGATGGAGAAGAATTAATCCGGCATTATCAATGTAGGTTCCCGAAGTTTCGTTAGGAATCAACGCAGGAGCGGATCGTGGCATAATGGATCGGTCCTGCCGCGCGTGTGCCTTTTCCAAATCAGTCGGCCGGGTATCCAAATGATGTTTTTGTGCCGTCTCCAGGATAGTATTTATTTCTTGTTGAAGGGTAACTTTCGAATCAGATTGTAATAAGCTAATCGCTAAAAATAAAATGTCGCCTTGCGATGAAATGGTATTTTGTTCTGCTGAGAAACAGCATGCGGCTTCAAGTATTTTCGCACGGAAGGAAAGATATGGAGGATAGGAAAATGCGTGAAATAATTTTTCTACATTACTTGCCATTGCCGGTGAAACATACTGTAAAATATCCAGTACAATTGTTTCCTGAAATTGTAATGCCAACCGTCTTGCGACCATTGGATGATGAAGCGACTCCTTGAGATGGTAAAGAACCATTTCGCGAGCCGGTCCCTTCAATATTTCACCCAGGACCTCATTTAAATTCTTTCCCTCCGGCAATTGGAATGTCCAGGGCAATACACCGGATCTCAGGAAATAAATCAATGCGGTCACAAAGGATGACACCTCATCTGTAAAGCGGAATTGATTCTCTGAAGTATTGATTTCAATGCCTCCGGGATGCACGGCACTTTGAAGGGACGTTTCAGAGAGGAGTGCTGCAAGTTTTTCTTTGAATACTTCCGCCAGTTTGTATTCCAACGCATCTGATTGGAATGTACCTAGATCGATTTCCAGGCGATCAATGTAAACATGTCCTTTAAGGGGAGTATAGGGACTCAGCAACTTTTCAATTACCGGAATGATTTCAGCTGAGCAAAGGGATGACATTTTTTGTTGCAAGGCCATTCCTTCGGTGATC
>DATHZY010000309.1:0-3931 GCA_035458325.1 Saprospiraceae bacterium
CGGTGTGCCATCAGGATTCACCGAACTGGATAAAATGACCAATGGCTGGCAAAAATCCGACCTGGTCATCGTTGCTGCCCGTCCTGGTATGGGTAAGACAGCCTTTTGTCTCGCCCTGGCCAAAAATGCCGCAGTTGATTACAACCGACCTGTCGCCTTCTTCTCGCTTGAAATGTCCGCCCTCCAGCTCACCCATCGTCTCATGTCGATGGTCGCTGAGATCCCGGGCTCCAAACTGAGAAACGCACAGATGGAAGACTATGAATGGCAGCAACTCAACAGCGCTGTAGAGCGCTTTAGCGAAGTGCCCATCTTTATCGATGACACGCCTGCCATCAACATCTTCGAGCTTCGTGCGAAGTGTCGTCGTCTCAAGATGCACCATGATATCCAACTCGTCATCGTCGACTACCTGCAACTCATGTCCGCAGGACCGGAAGGTAAACGCGGAGGAACACGTGAGCAGGAGATCAGTACCATCTCACGCGCCCTCAAGACGATGGCTAAGGAACTAGAAGTGCCAGTCATAGCACTCTCTCAGTTGAGTCGCGCAGTAGAAACACGTGGAGGTAACAAGCGTCCGCAACTCTCCGACCTTCGGGACTCCGGAGCTATCGAGCAGGATGCGGATATCGTAACCTTCATCTATCGTCCGGATTACTATGAGATGGAATCCGATCCTACTATTTCAAAGGACGCGGCAGAGATCCTGATCTCCAAGCACAGAAACGGTGCGCTCGGTACTGTCGGCTTAAAGTTCATCGCCCAGTACGCCAAGTTTACCGATCCCGGTGATGACTTCTTCAACGACATCTCTGGCAAAGGCCCGGCCGGCGATAATTATAATGCAGTCATTACTCGTCCGTCACGTCTCAATGAAGACGATGAGCCAATTCCATTCTAGCAGAGAGCATAGAGCAGAGGGCATAGGGCAGCATAGAGTATTAGGCGTAGTGTAAAAAAACAAATAGAACAGCCCCGACCTTAAGGTCATCGGGAAAAGGTAAAATGCCGACAGGGCTAATGTAGAGACACAATTTATTGCGTCTTCGGATGATTATTGGTTAATAGGTGACCTGAGTCGAACTATGAGTTCCAAAAAACAATCATGATAAAAGGATCGCAGATTACGCAGAAATATTGAAATGCTAATTTTCGCTGATTAGTATTTTAACTGACTCGAGAAAGCCGTATGTTCAGCAACAGCAAATCTGCGCAAATCATTTTTAAAATCCATCCGCGTAATCCTTGTGGTGTGTTTCGACCTGCTACCCTCTTCCTTGTCCTACAGCTCAACAACCGCGTAGTCGAATTAGGTGTTCCAAAAAACAATCATGATAAAAGGATCGCAGATTACGCTGAAATATTTAAAAGCAAATTTTCGCTGATTAGATTTTAACTAACCTGCGAAAGTCATATGATCAGCAAGAGCAAATTTGCGTAAATCATCTTTAAAATGAATCTGCGTCATCTGCGTTCCAAAAAGTCACGACAATCAAACCATTATGCCTAATTTGCAAAATATCTTCAACCTACACCTACAGCAGTGGCGATCAAACGAACAGTAACCAGGGATAAACCACCATCAAGAGGAAAAAGCGAAAGCAGGCCTGCCAGAAAAACAAAGTCTAAGGATCCTGCCGCTTCGCACAACCGCACTCAAAAAGAGGCCAGGCTGCAGCGTGAAAAAGGGGGTGCAGGTACCGGTGCCTTCAAGAAGTTTGTAAAGACTCCAACCAAATCCCCTGCTAAGTTTGGCGAATATCGTGACAACAAGTTCGATCATAAACCTGCTGATGATGATAACACAGAAAGAGCGAAATACTCAGAAAAGGATAAGGCCCCTGAGAAAGTAACTCCACCGTCATATAAAGGAACCCGGGAAGAACAGAGTGAGATGCGTCTCAACAAATACCTGGCGCACAGTGGTGTGGCCAGCCGACGCGCTGCTGATACACTCATCCTGCAAGGCCATGTCAAGGTCAATGGTGAAATCGTCAAGGAGATGGGGTATAAAGTGCAACCAAAGGACGTGGTGACCTTTAAAGACAAACCTATCAAGACTGTTGATAAGCTAGTCTACTATCTGCTCAACAAACCAAGAAACGTACTAACTACCTCAAGTGATGAGCGCGGACGACGTACGGTCATCGATATCATGTCAGATAAAATTCCGGAAAGAATATACCCTGTAGGCAGGCTCGACCGCAACACTTCCGGCCTGATTCTGCTGACCAATGATGGCGAACTCACCAAGAAACTTTCCCATCCCAGTTACAAAGTACCCAAGGTCTACCTGGTCACCCTGGACAAAAATCTCTCCCTTAAAGACATGGAACAAATCCGTGAAGGCATCACCCTCGAGGATGGCCCCATCAAGGCGGATAGTCTCCATTTTATAGAAGGCCTCACCAAGCGCGAAGTGGAGATCGAAGTCCATTCCGGCAGAAACCGCCTCGTCCGCCGCATCTTCGAACACTTCGGCTACGAAGTCGTCAAGCTCGACCGTACCTACTACGCCGGCCTCACCAAGAAGAATCTCCCCCGCGGCATGTGGAGACCCCTGACCAAGGAAGAGGTGCGTTTGCTAAAGCATTTTACCTGATTGTGAGTTGTCAGCTGTGAGTTGTGAGTAAGCTATTTTAAAAAAAGTTGAGCTTAGGTTGAACCTAAGTGGTTGCTGAGCTGTAGCAAAAGGAGGCGAGTAAGCAGGTCGAAACACTCGCGTACGAAAAATCAAAGAGAGTGTATTCCATGTAACTGACTGTGCAGCCGTTTTAAACGGCATGTAACTCCTTGCTCCTATACTCTCTGCATCCATTGCTCCCTTAACTGCTTTCAAGTCCTTTCGCCAAATGAAGGATATTAATTGCCCCGGCTTTCAAGCCGGGGTTGCCAGGCTTGACTATTCCGGGCTTCAGCCCAAATTGAAATTTAGTTTTTGGGTAATGGCTAAAGCCGAATCTCATCTGTCCTGAGCCCCTGGCTAAAGCCAGGGGCAATTATCATTCTCCAATCTCCAACCATAAGGCCTCTTCAGCCCTGGTTGCTGAGCTGTAGAACAAGGATGAGGGACAGCAGGTCGAAGTACGGCCTCTTCAGCCTACACGGTTTATCAGTTAACCTTATCTTTGAAGAATGGATACCAGCCGAACACACCTATACACGGAGCTCACCAAAGCCAAACAGCTGGGGCAGAAAAAAATGGCCGTCCTGATCGATCCGGACAAAATGAGGCTGGGCAAGCTGGACCAGATCATCGAACTTTCGGTCAGGTGCCATGTGGATTACTTCTTTATCGGCGGCAGCCTGCTGGTCAATAGCCAGTTGGACCAGTGCCTCCAGAAGATCCGCCAGCAATGCCAGATTCCGATGATTTTATTCCCCGGCAGCACCTACCAGGTGAGCAACAAAGCAGATGCTATCCTCTTCCTGTCACTTGTATCCGGCAGAAATCCTGACCTGCTCATCGGTCAACACGTTATCGCCGCCCCATATCTCAAGTTGAGTTCCCTGGAAGTATTGCCGACCGGCTATATGCTGATCGATGGCGGTGTAGGTACTACGGTACTGTATATGAGCAATACATCTCCGATTCCTTCTAATAAATCAGACATCGCCGTATGCACAGCCATGGCGGCAGAAATGCTTGGCCTGAAGATGATCTTCATGGATGCAGGTAGTGGTGCTTCAAGACCCGTATCGGCCGAGATGATAGCAGCAGTCAGCGGTGCAGTATCTATACCATTGATCGTAGGAGGTGGAATCAGATCTGCCGAAAAAGTGCAGGAAAATCTCAATGCAGGGGCTGATGTAATTGTGATGGGCAATGCATTTGAACATGACCCATCCCTACTGATCGATATCTCCGCGACCATTCACTCGCACAATGTGACCTTGAATGTCTAAAACCCTCAGGTTAGTTGTTCTG
>DATHZY010000310.1:0-3433 GCA_035458325.1 Saprospiraceae bacterium
ATTGTAGAAGAAAACCGTCCCACCGGTCTCCCGATGTAATATGGTCACTTCATCATAAGTGGGATTTGGATAGATGACATTTGCTTTTCCAGAGTCCGGCTTAGGAATGGAGGAGGTGGATCCACGTACAGCAATATTATCAAACCGAACATGTAACCATCTTGAACTAGCTTCTGCGTTTCGATACCTGAGCCCTATGTGAGCTAAGTCATTTGTGACAGGTAAGGTTATTGCAGAAAGTAACCGGTACACATTATCCGTCTGATAATCAGCATCGCGGAATTCAGCCAACTCAATGATGCCTGAGGCTGCAGCCGGATCCTGACTGCCTACAATGAGGTAGACACCTATCGTATCACCTGTGGTCGGTACACTGAAGCCTGAGAAGGCATAACGGACAGAATCTAATGTACCACCAGAAGGTAATAAGAATCCAGGCGACACATACCAATCATCCACCACATTAGCACCACTTGAGGGAGAGTAATCATGGCTGATACAGGCTGGCGCTGAATATCCGCCTATATTGGCGATACTCCAGTTGCCCAGGGCAGCATCACCCAATCGGTAGATAACCCATCCATCTCGCTCTGCCGCGCTATCGAAACCAGAATAGTAGGGGAGTGATACTTGTGCCTGAAATACAGAATTAATACAGCCGATCATGATAAGCAGGACGGTGAGTAGAATTGATTTCATAATTCGTTTTCTGGTATAGAGGGTGATTAAAAGGCTGAAGGTTGGGTGAGAAATAAAAAAGACGCAATCTCTTGCGTCTTTTTTTTAAGCATCCGGAATCTCAGGCTCTACGAGTTTCATCAATTTGTCAATTGAATCCTGCCAGCCCAGGTAACACATATCGACAGGTATAACATCAGGGATGCCTTCCTGCGTAACCTTTAAATCAGTTCCTCCGGAAACTTTGTCCAGCCAGATTGTGGTTGTCATTTCTCCAGGTAAATTGGGATCATCAAACCTGTCACTGTACTTGAGAAATTCATTTGGTTTTAATTCAAGGTATTTACCACCAAAAGAATGGCTGCTGCCACTTGTGAAATTGGTAAAGGACATCTGATATGTTCCTCCGACTTTTGTATCCATGCTATGGACAGTGCATAAAAATCCATAAGGTGGAAGCCAGGCTTCCATAGCTTTCGGATTGGTAAATGCGCGATACACTTTTTCCGGTGACGCTTTGATCACGCGGTGTAATTTGACGGTTCCGGACATTTTGATTGCTTTTATCAGGTTAAGAAATTTTAGGACCAAAGGTAAATGGGGGAGGATATTAAAATTAAGGGGTTTGTACAACAGAATCAAGGGTTGATTCTGTCATTAAGTTAATCATAATGAGGTTTTAGAGAAAAGTTGTCTCCATTTATATCCCCTTTCTGATAATTCGCTATCGCCTTCACCCTGCTATTCAAGTGCAATAAGTTGTCCATTGATTTGACGAGCGTGGGGACGGTCTCAATCGAAATGAAAAGGGATAGAGCGATCACACTTTAAGTATTTCCTTTTACGGGTTTTCCAGGATTTCATACTCACAGCTGCGTTATTTTTAAATATTTGATTATATTGGGATACGCTTCGGCTGCTTGAACATATTTTAATCCAATTGTAATCCCTTGAGCCATGAGAGTGATCCTTCTCACGTTGTCGCTTCTATGCGCAACCATTTCCTATAGTCAACCATTCAATCTCCAATTTGGTCAGGCTGGTGATGACTTTATTTATAAAGTCATCCCTGCTGAAAGCGGTTATTTTTTTCTACTTGGATCAGTCGCCAGAGAAGGTGGGCGCCAGGTTTGGCTCATGAAGGTTGATTCCTTAGGCAATCTGGTTTGGACCAAAACATATGGATATGATAACCCGGAACACTGGGAGATCGGATACAATTTGCTCATGATCAGTGATGGACATATGATCATCACAGGTGATGCCGGAGAAGAAGCCTATTTCAATGACCGCAAATCACTCCTTATAAAAATCGATCAGGATGGTAATCAGATTTGGAAGCACTATTATCAGGACATAGCCGGATTACAGGATATTCAACCGGAAGGCAATGGCTTTATTTCTGTTGGGCACCAGGACAGGACTGCAGCCATTCTACATGTAGATAGTATGGGAATTGAAATGGGTAAATCCTATTTCGGGATTTCTGACGAAACGGTGCTTCACAAGATCATCCCAACTACAAACAATGATTTTCTCTTGATCGGTCGCTCCAATAGAATTGGTGCCGGTTATTCCGGAGGATTTATAGCAAGGGTTAATGCACAAGATGAGCTTTTATGGTACAGGATTTTTGAAACCGGGAGTAGAGAGTATGATTTCTCAGGTATTACGGAATGGTACCGGCCACCGATGGGCGTCTATCAGGATAACTCCGGTAATATTTGGATCGCGGACAGTTTTGAAGAACAGATAGGTCTTTTTCTATTTGATACTCTCGGCAATCAGCTGGACAGGAAAGTGTATGGTCAGTCCCGAAAAGAGGAATGGCCTACCTCCCTTTTACCTACAACTGATGGAGGATGGTTAATGACAGGCTTGTATGAACAGGATTCATCTTTTGCTATTAAAGTGAATGCGACAGGTAAGCAGGAATGGTTAAAATATTATGGACGTACAAATCACAATAGCTTGTTGCTTTCAGCTGCTGAGACAAATGATCATTATTTGTTGACGGGCATGATCACAGGCAGCCTCGGTGAATCACCAGCTGATGGATGGTTGCTGGGTGTAGAAAAGGATGGCAATCCATTTCCATTTACTGTACATCTTTCCATGCATTATGATATTGTGGGGGATTGTGAATATTCGGCAGAGGATATTCCATTGTCAGGTTGGTTCATTACCGCCTCGGATAGTTTTCGCACAACACAGCTTATAACTGATCTGCAAGGGCATGCGATCTATCAGACAGATGCTCATGAAACAAGATTTGTATATGCGAAGCATAACACTAAACATTTCGATTTATGTAGGGACACAAGTTGGGTGTCCACTTCCGCACTTAATCCGGAATTGACCGAACGTAATGTTGTTCATAAACAAAGCGAATGCGCGGAAATTGAGGTTGGGCTTACACAACCAGATCTGGTGCTGTGTGACACATCTATGTTTTGGATCACACTGGTTAACCGTGGAATAAAGCCGTCCGAGGAGACTACACTCCGTTTTGAATATGATACCTCACTGACGCTGATCGAATGCTCTGAAGATTATACCGTTGTCGAAGGTGGCCTGCTCATCACTATTCCACCTATAGAAGCCATCGGTGGTGAATACAGGATTTTTGGCCGGGTCGTCCTGTCTTGTGATGTTCAATTGGGTGCCACCCATCGGATGAGGGCAGTCTTGCTTTCTCCAAATTGTGAGCCTGCATATGATGGACCGAGGTATGCTATTTCGGGTTCCTGTAATG
>DATHZY010000311.1:0-2792 GCA_035458325.1 Saprospiraceae bacterium
ATAATGTGTAAAGATCGAACGAACCTGCTGATATCCCCGTTCTGTTCATGCCTACATTAAGGTCAATGAAAACATCAAGCTTGCGCCCTATCCGCTCAAACTCGGCACTTAAGTTTTCTGCAACCGCGGTATTGTCTACCAGGCACGAAAACCGGGTAGCGGGAAAATTTACGATCAAATCTGCAAGTTGGGTCACCCTCGGCCCTAAAGGCTGGTAGGCCATCAGTGCATCAGGCGCATTTTCCTCGCCAAGCATCTGGCCTTCTTCAATTGTGGCAAACTTGAATTTGGTAATGCCGGCACTCATCATCATCCTGACTACTTCTGCAGTTTTATTGGTTTTGATATGCGGCCGCAAACGGTCCACATCCCCGATCATTTCTATGGCTCTTTGTATATTACCAGCAACGCGCGCGGGGTAAACCACTATCTGCGGAGAAGGCAGATCATCAATATTATCGATCTGGAACCAGGGTTTCATCTGCTCAGTTTAATGTAGTTCAAATAATGCTTCAACCTCCACGGGAATACCATCGGGTAAAGACCCCATTCCTACCGCGCTTCTAACTCCCACTCCATTATCTTCTCCCCAGATCTCTGCAAATAATTCACTGCATCCATTGATCACAATGGGATGCTTCTCAAAATCCGGAACTGCATTAACAAATCCGAGTACTTTAATAACGCGCTTGACCTTGTCAAGACTTCCCACGTGTTTCCTTACAGATGAAAGGATCAGCAATCCTACCAGCCTGGCCATTTTCTTCGCTTCTTCCACATCCATATCCTGTCCAACTTTTCCTTTGATACGGGTGAAATCGGCACGCATAGGTACATGACCAGATACGTACAGGTGGTTACCGTTGATCAAACAAGGCTTATACACTGCTTTTGGAGTGGGGACTTCGGGTAATTCAATACCTAAGGCCGCAAGGTTTTGTTCGGGAGTCATAAAATCAAAATTCAAAAGTAAAAACTCAAAAATCGGACAACATGAAGGTACCCAATTTTGACTTTTGACATTTGAGTTTTGAATTAAATAATCATATCCAAAGCAAGCACCCCAATCAGTCCTACTACGGCAACTATAGTTTCCATCAATGACCATGAGCGAATGGTCTGCCTGATACTGAGATTGAAATACTCCTTGAACATCCAGAATCCTGAATCATTCACATGGGAAAACATCAGGCTGCCTGCTCCTATGGAAAGCACCATGAGGTTGGGGTCTACATTGGTTCCGGCGATAACGGGTGCGATGATACCTGCAGTGGTAAGACCAGCCACAGTTGCAGAGCCCATGGCAACGCGAATGGTTGCCGAAATCAACCAGCCAAGTACTAAAGGATTCATGCTCAAACCTTTCAACATCGACGCGATATCACTGCTCACTCCGCTGTCTGTAAAAATCTGCTTTAAAGCTCCGGAACCCGCCACTATAAGGAGAATAATTGAAACATCTTTTACAGCGTCCACATAAATATTCATCACCTGTGTCATGTTACGGTATGGCCGGATGCCCAATGCAAATGTGGCAAATACGAGTGCTATGATCATTACTATAGAGGGTTCCGACAGGAACTGGAGCAAACTCCTGGATGTAACATCCAGTTCGAATATGATGGGGATAATTGTGGTAACGGCGAGAAGGATCACGGGAAGCAGTGATGCCGTAAAACTCATGGCGGTGGAAGGAAGTTCTGACTCCGGTATCGGATCTTTCTGAAACGTGCGGAGTGGTTCTACCGTAATGTGTTTCAGGGTTTTTGCAAATACAGGTCCTGCCAGAATGATAGCAGGTACCGCCACAACAAATCCATACAGTAAGGTTAACCCCATATTGGCGTTGAACTGACCCACCAGTGCAGAAGGTGCCGGGTGAGGTGGCAGGAAACCGTGAGTAACCGAAAGCGCGGCAAGCATGGGTACACCCACATAAACAGCGGGCATCTTCATCTGGTACATAGCCGAGAAGATCAGGGGTATCAGCAGAACAAATCCTACATTATAGAAAAGCGGTATGCCTACAATGAAACCTGTGATCATCAGTGCCCATTGAATTTTTGAAGGACCAAAAGCCTTCATCAGTACATTGGTGATCTTCTGCGCTGCACCGGTTTCAGCAACCAGCTTGCCCAGCATCGCACCAAGTGCAATAACTATCACTAAAGAACCAAGCGTATCACCGATCCCTTTCTGTACGCTCGAGGTTATCTTATTAAGCGGGATACCAAGCATCAGCCCCGTTACTATGGCCACCGCAAGGAAAGCGAGGAATGCATTGACCTTACCCCAACTGATCAGTAAAACCAGCGAGAGAATGCAGAGGATGACAATCAAAATGGTCATGGCTTACTTCGTGTTTCTTTACATGAAAGCTACGGCATAAAGCCATACAAACGGCACGGCAAATAGCAGGGAGTCAAAACGATCCAGGAAGCCCCCGTGCCCTGGCATAAAACTGCCACTGTCCTTAACGTCGGCCATTCTTTTCAGTTTACTTTCAAAAAGATCTCCAAATGTTCCGGCAACCGAAGATATCAATGCAATCACCATGTAGTGAATCCAGGAAGCGCCTGCGAGGTAACCGACCAATGAGAGTAAAGCAACACTAAGTATAATGCCACCAATTGTTCCTTCCCAGGTTTTCTTAGGAGAAATTTTACTAAGGGGTGTTTTTCCGATCAATGAACCTACGATGTAAGCCATGGTATCATTGATCCAGATTGTGGCTATGATGATCAGCGGCATCAGGAAGCCGGTATATTGGGCACTGCTCTGGCTCAGGTTGA
>DATHZY010000312.1:0-7531 GCA_035458325.1 Saprospiraceae bacterium
GTGTTGCTGTCTCAAAATCTATTGACATGTCCCGAAGATAGCATACCAGAAACATCGGTTTTGCTGACTGTCATGGGAGGCACTATTCAATATGAGAAGAAACGCTGATCTCCGGAAAAATTTCTTCTGCCCCATTTACAATATCTGCCATATCGTGATCGAGGATGCATTTAAAATGACCTTTCGGACATTCAGGAAATCCCAACTTACTGCATGGCCTGCAGTGTAATCCCTTCTGTTCGATACTGATCCATCTGGTCTGGTCATCACCATAATAAGGATACATGCCGAATGCCGGAATTGTATTGCCCCATATCACCACCTGAGGCTTGTGCAATGCTGCTGCGATATGCATGAGCCCTGTATCATGGGTGATCACGACACCGGCCTGCCTGATGACTGACGCGGATTGAAGGATGTCAAATCTTCCGGATGCATCACTTATTCTTTCCGAGGTTGCAGCCCGGATGATAGCCTGAGCTTTTGTTATTTCATCTTTTCCACCTAACAAGATGACAGGTCTTCCTAAGCGATTACACAGTGTTGCGATCTGATCTGTTGTCAGGCATTTGGTGAGATGGGCTGCTCCAATGACTATGGCAACATATGTTCCCGGATCAATTCCGAATGTAGCATGGATATTTATTTCCTTTTCAGAAGGGATATAAACATCGAGACCTTTTCCATCCTTGCTGATGCCCAAGGTATTTCCTGTAGCCATGTACCTGTCAACAATGTGGGTATCCGGGAGCCGGTTGATGCCAAACCGCACCAGAAGCCATTTTTGAAAATTAAGTTTTTGAAATGCGGTCGATGGCCGGGCCAACGCGATTTTAATTCGCTTAGTACGGATATTATGGTGCAGATCAATGATGTGAGCATACTGCTGGCTTCTCAGCGTATCGAGCATGGCATCAAAATCATCTGCAAGTGTAATGACCCGGGCTACATGCGGATTAGAGAGCAGGATGGGTGCAAAAGCTGACTTTGTCAAAAAGTGAACTTCGGCACCCAACTGCTGGTGTAATGTCCTGATGACCGGTGTCGTCAATACGATATCCCCAATCGAACTGAATCGTATGACGAGAATTTTCTGAGCCAAACTAGTTTATTGCTTTACAAACTTTGTATTCAGCGTTGAGCCGTTTTCGGATTTAAGCTGGAGCAGATAGCTTCCTGACATGAGATTGCCTGTCGTGATGATATTATCCTGTGAAAGATTTCCAGACTTCAAACTTCGCCCAGTCAGATCAAAAATGGTGTATGAAACCGTACCGGTCAGTGACTCATATGAAACCGTCATGGATTCTTCTGCTGGCTGAGGCATGACCCTCAGCATTCCGGCATTTGCTGAGATATCCTCTGTAGCTGTAAAATCGCGATCCCCCGTTGTAAACCAAACTCCTTTCTGCGCCTGATTGATCAGCACCACATCAGTTTCTGGTACAGGAAGTGTTTTATTGCTGCTTTGCAAATCAATCGTGGCCAGTAGCAGGGTGCCGAAATCATCGTAGGTAAAGAGGATCTTGTCATCTAGTCTGGAATAATTAGGATAGCCTAAGGTTGTGTTCTGATAAATTTCATTGACTTCACCTGACTCAATGTTGGCAGCCAGGATGTAGTAATCCGTTTGTTCCTGTCCAAAAATATCAAAGTAGGTTTCGAAGTAATCGAATACGATAATGTAAGGGGAATTTTTTGAGAACGAAGCGTTACCTATACTGATATTTTCTGGCAATGCGGGAAAGAGCTTGCCGATCTGTCCGGTTCCTAATGATTCGCTGTCATTATTCCATGCTTCCAGGAATGAAATATCCCAGTATTCGATACCATCGCCAAAGGAACTTTCAATCCTGCTGAGTGCATCATACATGATATATTCTCCGGAATAATCCCATTCCATCACATCGGGGTATAATACATCACCCGTATTTGCCCCGCCGGTCGCTGTGGTCGGATTGAAGAGAATAAAAACATCATTTGCCCCGGAAGGAAAATCATAAACGAAGATTTCGTTCCGCAGGTTGCTGGTGGTATACGCTATTTTAGAACCATCCTTGGATACCACTACATTTCTCCAGATGCCTTGCGGGTTATCTTCCAGAAAGAAGGCTTGAAAATCCAGCCCTTGTGACCAATCGAAATTGATCACGATCATATCCCCGTTCTGGTCCACATAGACGCATGCTGAACCATCATCCGTAAAACTAGGCGTGCTCAGCGGGGCCGGCACATCCATCTTGACAAATTGATTTGGGTTGGTTGGAGGTATCCAATACAGATCAGATCGTTGTTCATCCGTCGCTAAAATAAAGTCATCACCTCCATTGACTTCGATATCCTCTTCATAATCCTCACCTGCACCTGCACCGATGCCAACGCCTGCGAATGCATTGCGCACTGCAATTACTTCTGTGCTGTTAGCGCCATGCAGATCGGTGGCTGCTTTTTCAGCGGCATTTCGCATATCTACAAATTGTGATGATTTGACCAGGTAGTCGGTGAGTGCTTTGTAATAAATCTGTTCCGCCTTGTCCTTTCCGACAGCGGAAGCCAGATTGAAAAATGCTTTATTGGCGATCCCGCTATTGATATGCACCCCCCCATTATCACCTTCAGGTGTTTCAGGGAGATTCTGAAACTCATTCATATGCTTTGGTTGCCATCCCCTGTCATTCAGGCTTGAGCCTCCGTTATTTGGATTGGCCATATCCCGCATGGTGCCTGTTGGGAATACAGCCAAATTCACTACATCCTCACCGATTTGCCAGTCGTCCCTGTCAATCATGGCGCCAAAAATATCAGCATAGGATTCATTCAATGCACCGGATTGTCCGACATACTCAAGATTTGCCGTATGCTGAATGACCCCATGCGACATTTCATGGCCGGCCACATCAAGACCTTTTGCCAGTGGCTGAAAAGCCACATCACCATTTCCGTAAAAAATAGCTGCCCCATTCCAGAACGCATTGTCCATATCATTGTCATTTTCATCAGTCACATTGATGATAGAGATGATATTGCCTCCGCTACCATTAATTGAGTTTCGACCGAATTTTTGACGGAAATACTCATATGCTTCACCGCCATTGTAATGCGCCGAAACTTCGAGATTCTTCCAGTTATTTGTCGTGTTTGTCACATGGACTATTTCAAAGTTCGATTGCTGGGGAGATCCGTTTTGCGCGTCTACTGTCCAGATAACACCTGAGGGTTCGTTTGGCATAACAGATTGATTAGGCAGGTACATGCCTGGCCTGCTGGCATCAATCATAAAAAAGTTAGAACCGACCAGATAACCATTGACTGTTCGATTGGTACCTTTCAGATCCTGGTCTGTGACAACAGTAGCCCCATCTGCCACTAGCGCGGGCACCTTATCCATTTCATATTCATCTGTATGAAGTCCTTCATCCTTGCATTCCCTGAAGGAGGATAAATCATACAATTGCAGTGGTGCTATGGCGCACAACTCAGAATATGCTTCCAGCACTTCAAATGCGGTGGCTTCGACAAAAAGGGTCCAATGATCCATCACATTCGGATGCATATCAATTTCATAGGCGAGGATCAATTTTCCGTTGGATGGATACCATACTAATTGAGCATGATCATCGGGATGTTGGATTCCTTCAAAGAGGGCCTTATCCTGGAATTTGACATTCTTACCCAGCAGGTAATTTTTAGCAGCTCCGATGGCCTCTGTTGCCGGAGCAGGTGCCGGCAATTTAGTTGGCAATTTGCCGGTCCAAGCAAATCCATTGATATCCCTGAGACTACCCTTATCAATGTGGAGCACCATGTCCTGTCCATGGATGGGTGCACCTGCCAGGGTTTGCTGCACTCTCACATGGGTGATACGCTGAGCATCGGTTTGTTCACTGGTTATCTTCCAGTCCATGGCCCATGGCTCATTCTGGATTTCGACCGGCAGGATTTTTTCAAGGAGGGTTTTTATTGAGCTGCGGGATGACCAAAGTTCATTCGGGGCCAGATCTATCCAAAAACTGCCTGAAGCAGCGACCTTGACAGATTTGACGGACTCTTCCTTCGTTTGTTTAAAATTCAGCGTACCCGGATGCCATTGACCACCAAGTCGGTTAGAACCTGAATTGATGGAAGGTGTGTTTTTGATCTGAAGCGGCTTTGGTTCAACAAAGGGTTTGTTTGGAATTTGCTTCATCGGTGTTTGGGCTGTCAGACCGGCAAACAATCCGAGAGTGAGCAGGAAAGTGGCAAAAGTTCTCATGATTTTGATTTTGTTGATTTGTACAGCAAATTATAATAACGGACGATGATTTCATCTGGCCTGGTACCGGGCCTGCCCCACGCGATCCGATGCATGGGTGTATCACCTGATTTATGTTGGATAAAGTAATAAATATCCCCGGGTTCATAAAAATCAACCTTATCCAACCCAAATGACTTATAATTATTGAACATCTGCTTTACGAAACGGTCATCCCAGGTATCCAGGAGTGTATAGGAGCTATCCTGCATTGCCCGCTGGAACAAACGACCATCATCCAGTAAAACGAAATAAGTAACAGCACCCGTAAAGCCACCTCCCTGTCCAAAATGGAGTTCCTGTCCAGAAAACTTACCGGGATACTCTTTGGCCATGCTGCAGGAAACTAGGATACCAACCGACAAGATGGCTGGAAAAATCAAGGATTTGTAGAACATAGTCGTCCGAATGGCGTTAAAATACTGTTAAGTTAAACCGAAAGTAGAAAATTTAACGGTTTACAATACCACGGAGGCATTATCTTTGGTTTAATTAATATGAATAACTTAAAAAAACTGTATACAATGAAAAAAGTCCTTTTTTCCTTTTTCCTCTTCTCTGTTATGGCAGTAGGAGTTCAGGCCCAGAAATCAGCCTGCAGCAAATCCTGTACTGCTAAACCAGCAGCAGGCGTATCTTCCTGTGAAGGCAAATCTGCTTCTGTTGCAACAACAGGTGGCTCAGACGCAGCAGCAAAACTAGCGGCTATGGATGCTTCCATCGAAACAAAGACCTGCCCTGTAACAGGAACAGTATCTTACGTAAGGAAAGAGACATGTGCCGGTAGCGGTACCGTTTCTTATGTAGACGTGAATTACGATGCAGCAACCAACACCTTTGTGAACGTCTCCCCAATGAAAATGGAAGGCAATAAGGATTGCGGAACAAAAGGTACTTCTGCCAATGGTAAATCCTGCTGCGCAGGCAAATCAACTGCAACCTCTACAAGCGGTTCAACTGGTAAATCCTGCTGTGCCGGCAAACCTTCTGCAGCTACAACCACCAGCGGCAAGGCTGTTAAGACAGCTTCCCCTTCGAAAGACTAATCGATCCGGGAAACTTGAGATTTATAAAAAGCCGGCCAGCAAGCCGGCTTTTTTATTTGTATCTGGCAGCTACATTGGCCATTGAAAGGTTTTCTCCCTCATAACACCCATTTCACTTGTCTTGAACCTGGAATACCTGCAAACGGGGCCCGTGTGCGAACACTTGATATAATCAACTGATTTACAATATCTTAATTATTCGACATTCTTAGATGATCTCCATTTAAGGGCGCTCATTTCGTCAACCCAAATGACTTTGTATCTTTGTTGTCCATGACCTGGTGAAGGGTTATGGTAACAGGAAGCGATATTCTATGACCCAGGAATCATCACATCTGAAGCCCCAATGGCGTGATAACATCATGCAGACTGTAGGCAACACGCCTATGGTCAAACTTCATGGACTGTCAAAATTGGCCGGTTGCCTTGTACTTGCAAAACTCGAATCATTTAATCCGGGACTGAGTGCAAAAGACCGCATCGGCATGGCCGTCATTGAGGCCGCTGAAAAGAAAGGACTCATTAAACCCGGTGGCACCATCATTGAATCCACGTCAGGTAATACGGGCTTTTCCGTGGCTATGGCATGTATTGTCAAGGGCTATAATTGTATCCTGACGACCACTGATAAAAGCGCTGAAGAAAAAATCGCCCAGTTAAAAGCATTGGGTGCTGAAGTGTTGGTCTGTCCTAATCACGTCCCCTCGGATGACCCTCAATCCTACTATAGCCAGGCTGAGCGGCTAGCCAGGGAAATACCAAATTCATTTTACGTCAACCAGTATTATAACCATACAAATGTTGACGCCCATTACCATAGTACCGGACCAGAGCTTTGGAATCAAACCGGAGGACTGATCACGCATTATATCGCCACGGTAGGCACCGGAGGTACTATCTCAGGTGCGGGTAAGTACCTGAAAGAACAGAATCCTTCCATCAAGGTCATCGGCGTGGATGCTGAGGGATCTGTACTGACCAAATTTCATCAGACCGGTATCCTGGACAAAAGTGAAATCCACTCGTATCAGCTGGAAGGGGTTGGTAAAAATATCATTCCGAGCAATGTGGAGTTTGACACCATTGACCGGTTTGTCAAGGTAGATGACCGGAGCAGTGCTTTCAGGGCCAGGCAATTGACAAAGAGCGAAGCCATCTTTGCCGGCTATAGCAGCGGGGCGGTAATAGAAGCATTGATGCGCATGCGGCGTGAATTCAAGCCCACGGATGTCGTCGTGTTGTTATTTGCTGATCATGGAAGCAAATACATGAGCAAGATTTATAATAATGGTTGGATGCAGAAGCAAGGGTTCATCCGGAAAATCGCCGACTATGCGCCAAGCTACCAGATCCAACGTCGACTAGAACGCGTTTTTAATAAATACATCAAAAACTATGGAAATATTTGAGAGAATACGCCATCAGCGTGGACCATTGGGTCAATACGCGCATTTAGGCGAAGGATATTATATGTTCCCTGAATTGCATGGGGAAATCGGTTCACGGATGATCTTCAATGGCAAAGAGGTTGTGGTGTGGAGCATCAACAATTATCTCGGTCTGGCCAATCACCCGGAAGTACGTAAGACAGATGCTGAAGCAGCTGCCCGTTGGGGCCTTGCCTATCCTATGGGAGCAAGGTTGATGACGGGAGAGACCTCCCTGCATAAGGAACTGGAAAGAAAACTGGCAGCGCATGTATACAAGCAGGCTGCTGCGGTAGTTAATTATGGTTATCCGGGCGTAGTATCTGCGATCGATGCATTGCTGAGCCGCAGAGATGCTGTAGTCTATGACGCAGAAAGTCATGGATGTATTATTGATGGTACACGTCTCCATATTGGTGAGCGTTTTTCCTACAAGCACAATGATATCGTCAGCTTCGAGCAGAACCTCGAACGGGCGAAAAAATGGACGGATGAAAAAGGTGGCGGTATCCTGGTAGTGACCGAAGGCGTATTCGGCATGCGCGGTGATCAGGGAATCCTGAAAGAAATCGCAGCGCTGAAGAAAAAATATAATTTCAGATTCTTCGTCGATGATGCGCATGGCTATGGTACACTAGGCGAAGGCGGTCGAGGTGCCGGTGTTGAACAAGGATGCCAGGATGATATTGACATTTACTTCTCCACCTTTGCCAAATCCTTTGCCTGCACAGGTGGATTCCTCGCAGGTGATGCGGATATCATTCAGT